>NZ_JABXKO010000047.1:0-279488 GCF_017114965.1 Nostoc sp. JL31 | reverse complement strand
TAGGAACTGATAATGTCATACCGTCCGGCGTGCCCTCTCCCGGCGTTAAACGTGGTAATGCGCGAAATGTCGCACCGTCAAAGCCGTCGAACAATACGCCGAATGGTGCCGATGGGTTCCCCGGTCACGGAGGACTTGCACCAAGTTACTTGCCAAATCCCGAACATCAACCATCGAACCTTGGCGGAATGCTGCCACAAATGCAGCCATTACCTCAGCGGCAATCACTACCGTTTGCCGAACCGGAGGATATCCCAGTACCAAGACTTGCACCAAAAACAAGTCCGGCTAGCCCAGAAAGTTCTTTTGGTAACGGCATAACATACGGAACCGTGACACCTGCTATAGACACTGACTCCACACCCGGTGGTGGCTTTGCTAGGTATCTTGGTTTTGGTGAGGGCATTTCATCCAAAGATAAAATTTAGGTTCCTGGCACGACACCAAGCTCAACACCATCGACATCTCAACCCGTGCCGATAAGCGATGCATTGTCACCCGTACCGAAATCTTCCACCTATTCGGCAGTCAAAACGCCTACTGAATTATCAAACGATTCAACAAAAACGGCGCTAGAGCAACAAAAGAAAGATTTTGATGAACAAGTAAAGAAACTGACGGAGATCGCTGGAATTATCGCTGGACTAACCCCAGCCATCCAAGGGATACCGGATGCGATCGCCAAATCCCCGACTGTGCAAGCTGCAAATAAAGAAACTACCCAAGGCGCGGTATGCGAAATTGCTCAACCTGGGGGATGTTTGGGGAACGCCCTAGATGATTCTGCCAATAAAGTTAATCAAAATAATAATCAAAATACAGCTAATCTTCTAGACAAAATTAATGCTGGGGCAAATGCTGCACAATTAGCACTTTTGGAATTGATGAATACAAAGCTTGGTGATTTAATTCCAGGCGGGATATCAGGAAAATTACAAAGACTCAGTTCATGGATGCATCTCGATAGAGTACTAAATATTTTGATTTGGTGGCAGACTCTCCACAATGCCTACATGCTCTCTGCCAACTTAGGGCAAACATTAACTAGCGCTATATCAAATGTTTTAGCAGCAATAGGAATTAAAGATGCTGAAGGTAGTCCATTAGAGATTGGCGAAGTCTTAGGAAGTCAGTTTGATTCTTTAGCTAAAACTGTAATCGGCGAAAGTGAGTGGGGAGGAATCAAAGCTGAATACAAAAAATGGAATCGAATTTATCAAGCAGCAGCTAACTTAATGAATTCAATTCAATCTATTGGTTATTCGATTTTGAGCGCCTTGGAAGTCGTTGGCTCATGGGTTGCTGTAATTGGTAATGCCCTGCGTCAATGGGGCGAGGTCAGTGAAAAAGCGTATCGGTGGATGAACCCGACTCCTAACTTTCAGAATAAATTCTTTACTGCTTTAGAAAAAACTGAAGATGTGGTGAGTCAAATTGACAGCGTTGCTTCCGAAGTCTTAAGCGTTCAAGAAACAGTTACCCAGATTGGAACTCAGAAAACGGAGTTTCTCAAAGCATTAGGAGAAGAACCAAATAGCAAACAAGGTACTACACCACCAGAAGCAGCAAAAATTAAAGCTGCCTCTGATGCTTCCAAGTTAGTTAGCGCAACAGGAATAGCAATATCCGATTCAGATAAGGAAGCTGACGAATAATGACATTACCGAAGGTTTTAGCGAGTGGGAGAATCTCCAAGATATCGTTAGGCTTGAACACAATAAAGCAGTTAAAACTTACTTTAAAAATCAACCAGATAATGATGTCAGCGAAGGCAAACCAAGATTAAAACATTCTTGTTTGATGAAAGATGATGACACATCAACTATGACTATCATGAGGATGTGGTTATTTGAAATAACTTGTGGACACGCTCAAGCGTTGCAACGGCCTGTTTACGGTATCCCTTGGTATGAGATTCAATCAGAACGCACCTTCAAACCACAAGTTAAGCTGTACTTCTTAGAACCTTACAACTTTACTATTCACGGTGATGGAAAAACACCCCAGGCTGAAGGTGAAATCACCTTTAGATTAATGGATGAATCTAGTGAAACTATTAGTCGTAGCAATGCAGAAACTTTAGCTAGACAAATTAAAAGTATATTTGCGACACCTCCTTTTACTTGGAATAAAGGACACTTCAAATGTACTTATTCTGATAAAGAGCATGGCTACGAATTGAAATTACTAGTAACAAGTAAAGCGGAAGGGGAACGGATGATCCGTGCGGTTCTAGATATTCGCAACCACTCTTTTGACCGCGATTACCTCCAATTTATCGACAATGACCGGAGCTATCCAACAAACCCAGGAACGCACCGAGTCTATGGACGTACAACTCAAAAATTCACTCGACGGCGGACAGCAGATGTAAAGTTTAGATTTGCACAGTTACTTATTTGGGGCAAGCAAAATCCAATCAATTTGGTAGCTACGAGCGGCAGTCGCTTGAGAAGCGTAATTGAGCGAGTTTAAGTCCAATCATGCCAAAAATTTACCGGACTACATTATGCTATCCGCTTGGAAAAAATGACTTTAATCATTGCTATGACTGAATAACAGCAATTAATGAACTAATATGTCCAGACGCAAGAGCGCACGAGAATTAGAGAACCAACTTAAATACGCTAAAGCTAGAGAAGCCTATACAGCACCACTAAGAGAAGACGGAGCCGCAACACAGCGCCGTCCAAAAACTCCTGTAAAATATGCGGTGCTTTCTCCTTTGGCAGAAACAGATTCAGCCTTTACCATCCAAGTATCTGCTGCGGGATTACAGTTTTTTGGGGGAATTGCGGGGTTAGGATTAGCAGAAGCGGCGACAGACCCTAGTGCACCTCGTGGTTTTCGTCCGGCTGAAATGAAGGCAACCGTTGCTGATGGCTCTCCTAGTGTGGTTCGAGCTAAAGGTTCAAATCGGCCTTACGTTCGCTACGGCAAAGGCATACGCGGGAGCAACACTCAATACAATTATTCGGCTGCAATCACTGCTGCAACTCCCTCAGCGCTTGATACCAAGGTGAAAGGAATTTTTACATCTGTGAAAAGTTCTCTTGGCGGCAGTTACGGGCGTGTTTGGTTTGAATCCGAGCGTTACCCTGCACACGCTAGCGGTTGATGATCGATGATCAACATTTCTACACCTGCCATCTGGTATCCAGGTCAATCAGATGTTGAATTTTCTGAGGAATTGAACCTAATGATGGAGCGGGCCGCAATAACCCGCGATTTTCTTAACGGTGACATTCCTCCAGATCATCTTTTAGATTTCATCAATGACCAAGGCTTTGATGTTTTTGAAGTATCTGAAGATTGGGATTTAGGCGATGGCATTATTAGCTGATGTCACAGCGGTTGGAGCTTGGGAGCTTTTTTATTATCAAAAGCTCTTAGGCAATCTCCAAAATCGCAAAATCAAAGCCCCAATCATCGATCCGGTTGAACTGCCATTCATTACGGATAAACACATCTTGCTAGTTGGAGCATCCTCAAGCAAAGCAAAGCCAACTTGGTTGCGTGCTGGGTATCTTTATCAGCAAATAGGTGGAATTCATATTGATGACACCATAATTTCCGAGGGATTGGGAACAGTTCCCAGCACTGAAACAGACTTTAATCGCTCTCTTGTTAAGCTCAACAGCATTGAATTAATTCGGTTTACCCAAATTACTAATGATTATCGCTTGCGATTTGAGGCAATGCCTTGGATAGAGGAAGTAACTTTAGGGGTTTGGGTTTACACGGGAACCGTAAGCGATTCAACCGAAGAAACATTAGGGGCAATTAGAGCAAAACTAGAAACTCTTGAATTCAAAATCGACAATTTATGACTACATTAAGTTACACCGCATTAGCTGAAAAATTACCCGCTGGTTCAATTGAATTTGTTGGGAATAATCAAGTCAAGCTTAATTTGAGTTTGGCGACAGATTCAGGTGCAGCGCTGACTTTAGGGACTTCTTGCGTTAAAGGTATTGTGAAGTTAATGCAAGCATTGTCTGCGCTGACCGAGCAAGTAAATGAAGCGAGGATTATTGCTAATCTTCCGCCAATTGAATTTGCATCGCAGCAAGTAACAGGTACACCAGAAGCACCAGAATTTGAATTTACAGTGCGCGTCAAAGTGGATACTGCTTTGTTTGTTGACAACCTCGACGACCCCACTGATTAATTATGATTAACAATTCTTCCAACACGATTGAAGTTGCTAAGTATAGCAACTGCACTCATGGGGACAAAAACCTGACCGCTACTGTTGGCGATACAGTTTTAAATGCCAGCAGTATCAGGCAGTATGCAGCTTTTATAAACAATTCTTCTTCTGATATCACCTTGATTTTGGGTGATAAATCTAAAGGTGCTATTGGCCGAGGAATTGTTTTAAAGCCAAGAGGCAGTTACGAAATTAATCAATCGAATCTTTATATCGGCAAGGTATCAGCTATCTCTGCCAATAATTGCAAATTAAGTTTCACAGAGTGTATTGAATAATGGCACTTTTTAATCCTGCATCAGTAACAGTAGCCGAATCAACTAGCGATACTTCAATCCCAACCACTGTTCCTGCTAACATAGCCAGCGGGACAATCTGGGCTGCCAATTCTAATAGAAAAGGCGGGACAATTTGGAATGAAAGTACTGCTACTCTATATCTAGAATTTGGTGCTACAGCGACAACTAGCGCCTTTACTGCCAAATTATATGCAGGCGGATATTATGAAATTCCATTCCATTACACTGGTGTAATCAGTGGTATTTGGTCTGCTGCAAATGGGAATGCTTTGGTTCGGGAGCTAACTTAAAATGCCTTTGTCTAATCCAGTATTTTCAGAATTATTGCTTCCCACTAGTTTTACTCACTGGCATGATGAAAGTTTCGTGGAGTCCGGCGGACAGATAAAAACTGACACAAACGCTGGTCTTGCTTTTGGAGCCGAAATTTACCAAAATCCCGCTGCACTTAATGATAGTTTCAGTTTTCGGAAATTACTAGCAGCAGGAGCTTACAATCTTTCTGTGCTAACTGTTCTCACATCTAGTGTCGGAAAATTAAAGCTAGAGATTGATGGTAATTTGGCTTTTGATGACATGGATGTTTATAGTTCATCTGTTGTTGTTAACGGAATACTTCAAAGAACTATTACCATACCTGCTGACGGCTTGCATGACTTTAAATTTACTGTATTTGCCAAAAACGCAGCATCCAGTAATTATTATTTTTCTGGTCGAAAAATTTCGGCTAGAAAAATATAATTTCAAACTAAACAAATGACTACTACTTCTTCAACAATAGGTGTTACTTCTTCTTCTAGCACTACGCCAGGATTTACACTTCAAGATACACAAATATCGATAGGGATTATTGCTAGCCTTGTGGTGCTTTCTGGTGTAGCAGTTAGCATTGTTAGCAAAATAAATAAAATCTCCTTCACCGTTGATGGAATTCAGGAAACTCTTAAACTACACGCTAGTAATGCTGAAAAAATCAAGGATCTTGAGAAACACCTCGCTATTCACCAACAGGATTACGTGAATTACAAAGAAGCTAATTTAGTAAGCCACAGTAGCTTGAGTGACTTAATCGACCATAATTGGCAGCGATCTGAGAGCGAATCCAACGCAATCAAGGGAAGCAGAAAAGAGCTTCAGGGCTTTCTCCACAGAACGAACGACTTTAAGGTTCGAGAATAGCTTGTTCGTGGGAATTGCGAGAAATAAAAGCTTATGTAATCCCCAAAACAGTTGATAAAAAACTAACGCTCAACAGGAGTAATCAAAATGTCTAAATCCACTCTAAATACCCTTTCTACTATTCTTGGTTTAATCGCTGGTGGTTCATCATTACTGGGCAGTACTGGAGTTATCAATCGCTCTACGGCTGGCACTATTGGGGGCATTGCTACGGCTATGCTCGGTTATTTGGTGCAGCAGCCGGCATCTGGTAAGTAACTGGGGATTCAATCGCCTCGCCAACTGGATAACTCAAATAGCAGGATTTCTTCACAGAAAAACTGGGTTTCAAATCCGCGATGACAAATTTTAATTATCAAGAGTTTGCACTGTAGATATCTAACCATTCGCTTAGTTCAACGAACACTTCACATTTTTGCTTTTCATCCCACATCCACCAGCCACTAGCTAACCCACTGTAGAAGTTAAAATCAGCAATTTCTCTCAAGGTCAGGTCATCCGAGCATTCCCTGACCTTTTTCCATAAGATAAATTCTAGTCCCGAAAACCAACGCGCTGACCACATTTTTTCAGAGAAAGTGATCATCATCTGCCAAAGAATTTGTTTTGAATACTCTGCAACCATTGAGTGAGTTTATATTTATTTAGAGTACTTGAGAATAAGTTTAGCCCTGTGGGGATTCGTCGTAGTCAATTTTCATGCTGGGGCGGTAAGGTGTCATTTTGACAGTATAATCGAGCATTGTTTGAATGAAGCGATCGCTGATAATTCGCCCATAGCTTTTCGCCCCCACCGCTACTTCATACATCAACTGTTCGACTAACTTGCTAGTGTACTCATGCGCCATTAATTCATCTGTTCTGGCGTTGAGAATCACAGAAAGCCCATTGTATGGGGTATTCCACACCAGCTTTTTCCAACGTGCTAGTAGTAAATCTTCAGCTAATTCAATTGAGATAGCAGCGCTTTCAAAGTCATCAGCAATTTGCTGCATTCTCTCAGTTATCCCACTAGGCTCATAATCAGGGGTATATTCACTGAAGACAATTTGCCCATAGTCTAAGTGGTGTATGTGCCCTGGCCCCACTTTGTTAGAACATAAAAAGCACAATCCGCCGATAACAGTTACATTACGAACAATTTCAGCGACTTCCTCTTCTACACCAAGTCCATTCTGTAATACCAACACAAACCCATTCTCTTTAAATACAGGTGGCAACATCTTTGGTAGTAAATGGTTTTGCGTTGTCTTCAGTGCTACCACCACCACATCGCATTGTGGCATCTTTTCTACGTCGTTGTAGGCGTGGACTTCAGGAAGGGTAAAGTCACCGTCTTTGGACTTTACCACTAAACCATATTTCTTTACCTGTTCGTAATCACTCTTAAGCAAAAAGTGGACATCCAACCCAGCTTTTTGCAGTCTAGCGCCATAGAACCCACCTAATGCTCCAGTTCCCAGAATGGCATACGTGCGATCGGACATTTCTTTTATAACGGAATTTTCCTAGAAACATCATAAGGTGATGTCTCACAGGAGTACGCGTCTAGGTGTAGTTTATTCAACGCCTGATTTTAAATTTATTTTGTTTAATAAAACTTAAAATAGGTTTATTATCCTTTAAAATCTTTTGCAGAGATTTAGGTAAGATATATGGCTGATATTGTTGATATTGCAGTTACGGCTGAGTCGTTTAAAACACTAGTGGCGGCTGTAGAAGCTGCTGGTTTAGTAGAAACATTAAAAAGTCCTGGCCCGTTCACTGTCTTTGCACCAAATGACGATGCTTTTGCTAAGTTACCAGCGGGAACTATCCAAACTCTGTTACAGAATATTCCCCAGCTAACGCGGATTCTAAAGTATCATGTCGTTCCCGGAAAGCTGCTACAGGCTGATTTAGCAGAACTCGGTACGGTTAATTCTGTGGAAGGTTCACCCATTAAAATTCATTCTTCGGATGGTTTTGAAGTTAAAAATGCCACAGTTTTAGCAGCAGATATAGAAGCTGATAATGGTGTAGTACACGTTATCGATACGGTAATTTTACCGGGTTAATTCGGCTAGGGTGGGTGTTTTCCACCCTAGTTATCCAAAATCTTTATAATTAACTAACTATTGGTAGTATCAAAACGCAACTTAATATTTTAACTTATGTTATATTTGCAATGTGATTACTCACTCATCTGTTAATCTATATTTCGTTATTTTAAAATCAAGTAAATTAAATTCTTAAAAAGCTAACATCTATCCCAACAAATTAATGCTCGATTTTAACACCCTAGCTGAGTTCTCTCGTGGCAACTGCATAAGTATTTGTGCATTTCTCGTACCAGCGAACTTACTTGTCACAATTTCAACAATGATTTTAGTAGCGTTGCGTCGCCCATCATATCAAGTGTGGCAATCTGCTGGAATTGCTAGCTTTTTCGCTTCTGTAATGATATTGCACGTATATACTTGGTTCATGATTGGCGTGGTGATGGCTCCTACTTATATCTTGCTGTGCCTAGCAATTACCTGTTTAGTGACTAATTTGGCAGCAATTCTTTTTCAAAGACACTACAGCAACAGTCCTAGTCTTTTCAATTGAAGTCTATAAGTGATTCACACCTCTCCATTCATGCTCAAGGATGCCATATAGCCAAGAGTCTCGCCATTCTCCCTTAATCCAATGGTGTTCTCGCAAATACCCTTCCTGCTGCATTCCGATTTTGTGCATAACTCTTGCTGAGGCAATGTTTTCTGGGTGACAAGTGGCAAAAATGCGATGTAAGCCTAACTCCTGAAAACCAAATGATACAACTGCTTTTACAGCTTCAGTTGCATATCCTTTTCCCCAAAATTCCTTAGTAAAAGAGTATCCAATAGAGCCTATTTTGTTGTCAGCATCCTGAACAGATATGCGACAGATACCAATTAATTGGTTTCGGGGTTTTAAAGTTACTGCCAAGGCAAAATGCTGACGGGGTTCTTCCCCTTGTAATGAAATCTCTCTTTGCAAAAAGTTTTTGGTATCTTCTTCGGTATTAGGGCCAAAAGTCAAGTAACGCACAACTTCAGCATCAGCAGCGTATTTATGAACCTCTTGCCAATCTGATTCTACAAAGTCTCGCAGTATAAGACGTTGGGTTTCTAGTGGTATCATTTGGGAAATTCTGCACGTAACTGATTGACTACCCGATCTAGTCCTACAGAATGGGCAGCTTTGAATAATAAACGATCGCCTGTTTGCATGAATGTTTTCAACCTAGCCACCAACTCGGCATGAGTTGCAAAGCACTCCGATGGGATACCTTCGGCACTTTGAGCGATCGCTTCCGCATCTTCTCCATCTACCAAAACCAATAAACCGTCTAAATTCAACTTACGTACTGTTTCTCCCACTCGCTGGTGCAACAGCTGTGATCGCTCTCCCAATTCTTTCATTGCACCCAATACGGCAATTTTCCGCTTTCCGGGTGTGTCTGCCAATAATTGCAACGCTGCAATCATAGCTTCTGGTGCAGCATTATAAGTTTCATCTAAGATTACCACATCGTTGGGTAAGGTAAATCGCTGCGATCGCCCTGTGGGCATATCCACGATCACACCTGTTTTTAAGGATGCCCAATCGATCCCCAACACCTTTGCCACTGCTAAAGCTGCCAAGAAATTAGTCGCATTATGACGACCAGGTAAAGGTAGAGGTAGTTGGATTCCTGCGACTTCCACAGTCTCGTTATCAATTAACTGCCCTTGAATATCTCCACCAGAAAAGCCGTAAGTCAAAACTTCTCCGTGCCAAACTTTTGCTGCTGTGGCCATTAATAGGGGATTGTCATGGTTGAGAATTGCCACACTATCAGCAGGCATTTCGGCTAACAACTCACATTTTGCCTCAGCGATCGCTTCTTCGGAACCTAGTAACTCAATATGCGCCGTTCCCACATTGGTAATTACTCCAATTGTTGGACGCGCTATTTGTGTGAGTTCGGCAATTTGTCCTCTACCCCGCATCGCCATTTCAATCACGGCGTAGTCATGTTCTGCACCAAGTTCTAGGAGAGTTTTTGGGACACCAATTTCATTGTTGTAATTTCCATAAGTTTTGTGAACTCGTCCCTTTGTTCCTAAAACTGCGGCAATTAATTCTTTGGTTGTAGTTTTACCCACGGAACCGGTTACGCCAATTACAGGAATATTAAAGTGATCGCGCCACCATCGGCCGATTTGTTGATATGCCTTGAGGGTGTCTTTTACCTGCAATACCGGAAATCCCGGATTTTCGTATTCAAAATCTACAATTGCAGCTATTGCACCCTTTGCGATCGCAGTTGGCACAAATTCATGTCCATCAAACTTATCGCCTCGGAAAGCGACAAATACTTCACCCGGCTTCAAGTTACGGCTATCTGTTTGGATACCGCTAGTGACTTGTGTTAAAGCAGTTTCAGATAAGTTTACAGAATGGGCCAAAATAACTCCAAGCAGTTGGTTTAGGGTGGCAGAACAACGCATAAGCAATTTACAATTTAAAGTTCAAAATCATAAAATTGAATTATGACATAATATTGTTTAAATCAGATAATTTATACTATCAATGTAGAGACGTTGTAATGCAATATCTCTAAACGATATTGAATTATCGCCAATAAATAATCAAAGAACAGCAAAAATAGTGGCAAAGAAGCTCAACTTCCTTGCCAGACTTTGTTTATAAGCTATTTATACAGTTTAATCAGGTAAACATAATGGGCATAACAAGTTATGTTTGATCGCCCTATGCGCGATTTTTAATCAAGATTACTTCCACAATTTGTATTGCTATCTCACTAGAAACCCCTAAAGCTTGATATAAATCATTTAAGAAGTTTTTTTCTTCTTCAGGTATAATACCTTCAGCTAAGACTAAATCGGTGGCTACTGCAAAGGCTGCTTCCCGCAAGTCTTGAGATAGAGAATCTTTTGCTGCATTAAACAAAGCATTAAAGTCATCACCCTGGAGAATGCCCAAGATTTTGTCAAACAGCCTGTTCATCATTTCATTGGGATAACTTTTAAAAAGTTTCAGCCGAGACAGCACAGAAATGATAGAATTTGCTTGCTCAACAGAAAGATAACCGTCTGAAGCAGTTGCCGTCAATATAATGACAGCAAAAGCTTCCGCTGGATTGAGTGCTGCTTGGGTTTGGCTTTCTGTACCCAACACAGCGTCGAATAGACCCATTGTAGTAGCTCCTTGGTTAGAGTCCCAATAGCGTTACTTTTACCTGTATGTTTGGTAGATTTCCAGGTAAGACTATAACGCTATAAGACTTTCATACCTTAGTGTTCCCAGGATTTATTCACGGCGAACACTTGTACCCAAAGCTTTTTGCCAGGAACTACATTGCCATCTGTAAATTTAGCGTTCTCCTGTCTTTTCTATTGTCTCAATCACCGCCAAACCTATACCAGAAGCTGCCATTAACAGTACTACTGATAACAAATAGGCGTTGGTCAGCATTCGTAGGGCTTCATCGAAAAAAATATAGGTGGTCATTGCTTCACCTTTAGAACTTTGTGCTGCTTGTGCTTTTTATTTCTCCACACCCCGATAGGTGAATTTCGCTGAGAAACTGCTAGCAATTGCATCTTAACAAAACTTTAGCTCTTTCATAACCCCGCTGAAAATTTTTCTTTCTGAAGATTCTATGAAGTTTATAAAAAAGAGAATGGGGCATTGGGCAAAACAGTTCCGAGTTCCGTTAGCGGATAGCTAAGGTTTAGCCCGTTCCTAGTCCTGAGTAAAGCGAGATTCCCAACTCAGAACTCTTGAGGGGTATGGGCTATTCTCCTTTTCCCCTCCGCTACAGTTGTCCAATGCCATCAACTCAGAAAAGTCTCACCTGGCTTTGCTATCTGGAACATTAGGGAACTTGGCCATCGCTCTTCATTAGGTAGATGGGGAAACTCTTTTTTAGAAAAAGGAGGTTCTGCAACTGTCACATATCCAGTTGTTGAACAAACTGAGCAACTTGAGCGTTATTGAGATGAGAAAAGCCTAAACCAAACAACGTTCAATTGTCGCTACAACTGATTGAGAAAGAGTATCGAAGTCGTAACCACCTTCTAAGCCAAAGAGAATTTTACGAGTTACCTCTAGACAATAGTCAGTAAATAAAGCGTAGTCTTGTGGCTGCAAATTGATACTTGCCAAAGGATCTTCCGCATTGGCATCGTAACCAGCACTCACAATTAGTAAATCTGGCTGAAAGTTGGTTAAAAACGGTACTACCTTCTTTTCAAACAGCGGCTGATATACTGTAATATCGCTACCTGGGGGTACAGGCAAGTTGAGGATATTATTGTGAAAACCCCGTTCTGTAGCTCTCCCAGTACCGGGATAACACGGGTACTGATGTAACGAACAATAAACAATTTGGGGATAAGTCTCTACAATGGACTGAGTACCATTACCGTGATGTACATCCCAATCGAGGATGGCGACACGCTTAATTCCAGGTTGTTCTAGAGCAAATAAAGCGGCGATCGCGGCATTAGAAAATAGACAAAAGCCCATCCCAGCATCACTTTCAGCATGGTGTCCTGGGGGACGCGCTAGTACAAAAGCTGGATTCGCCGACCCTAACACAACCTTAACTCCATCTAACCATGCACTGACTGCCAACAATGCCACATCATAACTGCGTGGGGAAACTGGCGTATCTCCATCCAAAGGGCCGCCGCCACTAGAGGCGATTTGCCAAAGTTTTTTGATGTAGGCTGGGCTATGTGCTTTAACTAACGAAGACATCAGCGATGGCTGTTCTGATGCTGGTGTAGGCAAGTCCCAGGTAATTTTATCTGCGAATGTAGCTGCTTTTAGAGCATTGGCGATCGCACTTAAACGTTCTGGTTTTTCGGGATGGTATTTTCCAGTCTTGTGATCTAAAAATTCGTCGGAATAAATGACTGGCAGCATAGGACGAAAAAGGCCGACAGCAGGACAATGAATGTTATTGTATCCTCACTGGTACAAACAGTTTTCCCTTTTACTAGATCGTTGGTCGTTTATTTTCAAGGACTTCTGTTGCTTTCTGTGCAGAAAGTGGGCGGTAGAATAAAAAGCCCTGTACCTCCTCGCAGTTGATAGATTTCAAGAATTCCAATTCCTCTTCCTTTTCTACCCCTTCGGCTGTTAACTTTAATCCCAAGCTGTGTCCCAAGGTAACTATGGCCTTGATAATATGAGCTACTTTGGCATCCTGCGTCAAATATTGAATGAAAGATTTATCTATTTTCAGATTGTGGAGTGGCAAAAGCTGTAGGCGCGAGAGCGAAGAATGACCCGTACCAAAGTCATCAATGGAGATGTAAATACCCATCTGCTGTAGCTCCTTTAACACCTTTGTGGTAAAATCCAAGTCCTCAATTGCTGTGGTTTCCATAATTTCTAATTCTAAAAAGCGGGCTTCCAGACCTGTTTGTTGTAAAATCCTAGCTATAGTCTCTAACAATTTGGGTTGGCGGAACTGCTTCAGAGAAAGATTGACAGCGATCATAATCGGTGGCAACCCAGCATCTTGCCATGCTTTATTTTGGCTACAGGCCGTCTGTAGAGTCCATTCGCCGATGGGGACAATTAATCCACTTTCTTCGACCAGGGGAATGAACACACTGGGGGCGACCAATCCCATCTCTGGGTGCTGCCAACGCAACAGAGCCTCCATACTAGTAATTTCCCCTGTGGCAATGTTCACACGAGGCTGGTAGTACAGCATAAATTCATTGCGTTCTAGGGCATAGCGCAAGCTCTTTTCTAAAGTCAGGAGTTCAGGATTTTTAGCACTCAGGGAAACACTGTAGAATTGGTAGTTATTCCGCCCTTTGTCCTTGGCGTAGTACAAAGCAGCATCTGCGTGCTGAATTAGTGTTTCGGTGTCAGGGCTGTTGTTATCAAGTAAGGCAATACCAAGGCTAGCAGTCACATAAAGTTCATGCCCTTGGAGATGAAACGCATCTTCTAAGGCTTGGAGGATTCTTTCTGCCACCAAAGTTACCTCTTCAATATCGGTGACTCGTGGGAGTAAAATAGTAAATTCATCGCCTCCCCAACGGGCTACAGTATCTCCGCCTCTGAGTGAGTCTTTTAATCTTTGAGAGACACTTTGTAACAATTTGTCTCCCAGAGTGTGCCCCAGAGTATCATTAATGACCTTGAAGCGATCCAGATCGAGGAAGATCACAGCTAAACTTTCGCCATTTCGAGTGGCGTTGGGCAGAGTTTTACTGAGCAGTTCATTAAATAGTAGACGATTGGGCAACCCTGTCAGCAAGTCATGGAGGGCTTGATAGCGAATCTTTTCTTCTACTTGCTGACGCTGCCGCGCACCAATGATACTGGCGGCCATCGTCAAAAGAGTAGATTCTTCGTGCTTTGACCAATGACGCTCAAAGGTACAGTCTGCCAAGCCAAGATATCCCCAGAAATCATTATCCAAGCGAAGAGGCACTAAGAGAAGAGATTGAATGCCATCTCGAATCAGGAATTCTTGTTCGGTGACAGGAAATTTTTGAGTGATACCGTTAATTGACTGGCCCCTAGAGAGAACTGTATACCAACGGGCTAATCCAGAATCTTGATAAGGCTGATTCTGCCAATGGTGGTGGGTAGATTCAATACAAGATTGTGTCCATTCAAACCGTAGGCTGACTGCCATTTCCTCTGTAACAGGATGAAGATGGTTCTGAAAGAGATAGGCACGATCTGCCTTGGCAGCTTCGCCTAGTACAGCTAGAGCTCGATCGATACCAGTTTCGTAATTCATTTCTCCTAGCAAATAATTGGCAGCTTCTGCAACTGCTTGTAACAAGCGATCGCGCTGGCGCAGTTCGGCTGTAGCTTGCTTTTGCTCTGTAATATCCCTAATAATAAAAGTTCTAATTAAATCACTTTCAGGAAGATAGAGAACAGATTGTTCAAAAACTTCTGTACCTACTTCCACCTCCCGCACAAAAGAATTTTTTTCTAGATTGTTAACTCCAATCAAGAGTCCTGTTAAGATCGGGTGTTTTGTCCCAACTTCCCTAAGATTGGGAAACTTGATAGCTGCGACTGGATTGAGATAAGTAATTCTTCCCTCGAAATCCATCTCAATAATTGGATTGGGAATGAGTTCAGGAAAGGATGCTAGGCGAGCTAGGGCGGACTCACTAGCTGCTTCAAAGCTGGGATCGATGGCTAAGGTTTGAAAAGGATTGGCAGGACTGGCTTGCTCTGAGAAGAAACCAGATAAGTCTTCAACATCAAAAGATTCAGAAAATGCTTGTTCGGAAATGTTGGAAATAGCATAATATTTAGCTTGAGCTTTATTACTGCCAAAAGCAATGATATCTCCATGCCTAAGATTATGAGAAAAGCATTTATTGCCATTCACAAATAAGCCATTAGTACTTCCTTTACCCTTATAGTTGCCATCAATAATCTGGAAGCCATATTGGTCAGTTTCTGGAACAGTTACTCGCAATAAAATTGCATGTTGCATTGATACTGACCGGGAAGCCAAGACAATAGTGTTTGCAGGATGCCGCCCCAGAGAATAAGTAGTCTCTCGCAAGGGGACAGTTCGCCGCCCTTCCAGGTCTTGGATGACCAACAGATGGCGTATTTTTTCCCGCTCATTTCCTTGCATGGCTGTTCCTCAAATTCTTATATAATTAGTATTTATGTCTTAATCTGAAAAAGGCTGCTCCTATAAGTCCAGAATTTCCGGCTGCACTTATGGGAAAATTTACTCAATCAAAGTTCTCACGATCTGCGTAGGCGTAGCCCGCCGCAGGCATCGCAAAATTGATATGAGGGTGTAGACGAGCCTTTCTCTTCATTGATTGACCGCACTCAGCGCTAACGGAAATCAGCACTCTTCTTTTTATGGAATGAGATGGCTAATTGTTCAATCAGTTTTTGTGGTAGAAATTATAGCTTTTTTCTCTATTCATACATAAGTTCTAAACTTTTTTCCTTCGCCTATATCATCTAACCTTGTCTTTCTTAGGATACCCAGATTGACAATTCAAAATTAAAATTTCCAAATTGTACCCTTACAGGGAAGCAAGCTAGCGTAGCGTCAGGTTAGCGTAGCCTCTTGTTGAGAAGAGAGTTACATGAGGGAATTTCAACCCCAACTAAAACTGCACAAGGCCAGGGCCAATCCGCCTCTGAGCTAAGTGCAGACATTGGCGTTAGCCTCTCTCTTTGGAAACTAGTACAACACGGCGGAAATAAACCACCCATTCCAAATCAATGAAATGCTTACGCTGTATTCATTTTTAATTTTTAATTTTTAATTTTGCCTTGCGGTACTAGCTATCCATTAGTGACATCTTTACTTAAAATTTATAAAACGCTTAATCTCCAACCTCATAAATTTAGGGACTTTTGATGTCCTATTAGAGTATTAGTCCAACAACTTAGGGATATAAGATAGAGAAGTATGTTTAACTTTTCTTCCCCCTGATCATGGGGTTGAAAAAGTGAGCATTAATTAAGCATGGTTAATGAGTACGAATTCATACCTATTATTTACTATCAAATGCTGAAAGTAAGTGTTTTGAGCATTGGATGAGCATTTTAGAGAAAGTGAAGGCTGAAGTGTTGATATTATGTCGGTTTATCGTAATCTGCAAGAAACTCACTTAAATCGTGCCCGCGCCAGTCTCAGACAAGCGCTTTCTTGGTATGGATATCTTCGCAAGTCAGGACAGCTTTCATCTAACCCAGAATTGGTAGGTTTGGTGAAACCAGAATTGGAAGCTTTGAACGCCACACTCAACAAGCTAGATTCAAATGTCATTAGAATTGCCGTCTTTGGTTTGGTGAGTCGAGGAAAGTCAGCAGTTTTAAATGCCTTGCTGGGAGACAAAATTCTGCAAACTGGGCCCCTAAATGGTGTCACACAATGGCCGCGTTCCGTGCGGTGGCAGCCCGGTGGTAAGGTACTAGTAGAGTTAATTGATACTCCCGGATTAGATGAAATTGCGGGTGAGTCACGGGCGGATATGGCACGAGAAGTAGTACATCAGGCAGATTTGATTTTATTTGTCGTGTCTGGTGATATCACGCGTACTGAGTATCAAGCACTGCTGGAATTGCGACAATCACAAAAACCCTTGATTTTAGTGTTTAACAAGATAGATTTATACCCCGATACCGATCGCAGCGTGATTTACCAAAATTTGCAACAACTGGGTGCTGGGAATCCCCAAGCAAAGCCTCTACTCCCGGATGAAATTGTGATGGTGGCGGCAGAGCCAGCAGCAATGGAAGTGCGGGTTGAGTGGACTGATGGGCGTATCAGTTATGAATGGGAAACACCACCACCGCAAGTAGACGAACTTAAAGAGACAATTCTGAATATTCTCAATCGGGAAGGGCGATCGCTTCTGGCTTTAAATGCACTGATCCAAGCACGGAATGCAGAAGCCGCGATCGCTCAAAAAACCATCGATTTACGCGAAAAAGAAGCCGAAGATATCATCTGGCAATTTACCAAATACAAAGCTTTGGCAGTAATGCTCAATCCCATCGCCTTCTTAGATATCCTTGGCGGAACTGTTGCTGATTTAGCTTTAATTCGCGCTCTCGCTAGATTGTATGGTTTGCCGATGACTAGCTATGAAGCCGGGAAAATTTTAAAAACGATTTTATTTAGTTCTGGTGGTTTACTACTTGGAGAACTAGGTAGTAGTTTTATTTTAGGTTTAAGTAAAAGTACGGCAGCAATAACTAGTGGTGACAATCCCAGCAATATTACTGCTTTTGCTGGCAGTGCGATCGCTCAAGCTGGTATCGCCGGCTATGGTGCGTACTCTGTTGGCAAAGCCGCTCAAGTGTATCTCGAAAAAGGCTGCACTTGGGGACAATTAGGCGCTAGCAGTGTCATTCAAGAAATTTTATCTCAAGTTGACCAGAATACAATTCTGTATCGTCTGCGACAAGAGTTAGGCATAAAATATTGAGAATAAATAAGATTTATTAAGCTTTTGTTACCGTTTATAAGTGTTTATCAACTTCTATCAAACTCTTCTGACAATTGACTGACATTCCGAATTTGGGATGCAAGATTGAGGGAACAGGTTATAGGAAATAAAACGATTCCCTATTTCCTAATATCTATCTGTGTAAATTAAAGGTGAAACGATCGTGACAACTACCCTAAAATTTGAAACTGCTAAGGCAGCAAATCTTGAAGAAGCCATTACTGAAGCCATTACTGAAGCCCGGACAACTTGTGAGCTTGATGGGAGCGATTCTGCTGGTTGTGCTGTAGCTTGGGACATTGTAGAAGAATTACAAGCTGAGAAAGCTCATCAACAACAAGCAAAACCAAACAAAACCTCTTTAGAAAATTATTGCGATCGCCATCCAGCTTCCGTAGAATGTTTGATCTACGACGTTTAACTTTTCCGTAAATCAGTTGTTGCTGATTGCGTTATGAGCTTAATTGTTTCTAAATCAAGTGGTGGTATTTCACTGTCCATTCCCAACCACAGCAGATATTCGATATTCCCAGCCGGGCCAGTGATCGGCGACCAAGTTAAGCCTTTGTATTTCCATCCTAATTCGTGGGCTGTCTGCAACACCTGGAAAATGGCATCAGCTTGGTCGTTTGGATCGCGCACAACACCTTTTTTACCCACACGGGATCTGCCAACTTCAAACTGTGGCTTGACTAACAACACAGCTTCTCGATTAGCTTGAGTTAGTTGCCATAAAGCAGGCAAAATTTTAGTTAAAGAAATAAACGATACATCAACTACCGCCAAATCAGGAATCGCGTCATTTTCGCCATATAACTCATCTGGTCGTAGTTGCCGTAGATTGGTGCGTTCCCGCAAAATCACCCGCGGATCATTTCGCAACCGCCAGTCAACTTGTCCGTAACCGACATCAATGCCGTAAACTTTTTTTGCTCCAGCTTGCAAGAGACAATCAGTAAAACCACCAGTAGAAATCCCACCATCTAAACAAATGCGCTCCATTACGGGAATGGCAAATACTGACAAAGCTTTAGAGAGTTTTTCACCGCCTCTAGAAACAAAAGGCGATCGCTCTTTAATATTGATTTGAGCCGCAATATCAACTTCAGTACCAGGTTTATCAACTAACTGCTGATTAACAGTAACTTCTCCCGCCTGAATTAACCTCTGTGCTAAGGCGCGAGAAGAACATAAATTTAGCTCTACTAATAGTGTATCGAGTCGCTGTTTAGCCAATTAACTAGACTCTCCTGGTAAGATTAAAGTCAAAGCACGATTGATAATTTCTTCTTGGTTAACCAGCTTTTCTAATTCTTGGGCTTCATAACGACCTTCTTCTACTTCTAAGGAAGCCTCATCAATGGCATTTAAATAGGCTTCTGCTAAGATTTCTAATAATTCTTCTGGTGCAAGATAATAGCCTCCAGCTTGACGCCGCTTGTTTTCCCGCTGAATTTCCCGAACCGAATTCCGAATAGAGACTTCCCAAGAGCGAGTCGTGCGATTTTCAGCTTGTTGTTTAATCAGATGCAACAGCAAAATCACTGCATAGCTACGAATCGTCTTGATGATATCATTTCGGCTCATCTCTGTTAATTCTTCAACTATAATTAATGCTCCTTGAACATCGCCCTTAACAAGCAAGTCTTTTAGAGTTAATAATTCTTCCATAATCAGCGCCTCAAACATCGGCAACTTCTATTGTGGCTTATGGCGGTTCTAGTCTAGATAAGATAGGCTAATGCGTTTCATCTAAGAGCGATATCTACGATGGGCTACGCCTACGCAACTGCATACCATTATCCTTTTGGAATGCACAGAGTTTTTTATATAATTGTTCATATATAAGGCTTAAAAAAGCACAATGACAGATATTCGGCAGCAAATTGTCACACAACTGGATGCTTACAGCACTTTAGAAGCCCTGAAAGTGGCTGTTAGGGAATGGGTTAACACCTCAGACGGTAGCTTGGATACTTTAAAAAAAGTTCTAGAGACACATCTTGATGAGGATTACAACCTCAGTAATGAGGATTGGCAGCAACTCCAGAAACAAGATTTGACTTTCATCAGTGATGACGCAACCAGAGAAGAAGATATGCGTCGATTGCAGCGATACCGTGAAACAGGTGATGGTATTCCACATGAACAGGTAGCTTTGTGGTTAGCAAGTATTGGCACAGATCATGAGTATCCATGTCCAAGGTAATTTGGCTACCAGAAGCACTCAGTGACCTTGTACGGCTGTTCGATTTTTTGAAATTGCAGAATGAAAGTATTGCTTTTCAAGCTGCACAGGCAATTCGAGAGGCAGGCTTCAGCCTAGCTAATATGCCTTACAAAGGAACTGCTTTCGGCGATGGTTCAGAACGGCGGAAGTTGATAGTTCCATTTGGCAAATATGGTTATGTGATTCATTACTCTTTAGAGGACGACACAATTCTGGTTTTGCCTGTCTATCATGGTCGAGAAAATCGACCTCATTAAAAACGCCATATTTTAATGTTTGAGGTTCTGAAACTTGAGTAGTTAAAAATAATTAAGATACAGCAAAATCCGTGTATTACCGTAGTTCATAAGGATGGAAACCCAAGACAATATCTTCGCGCAAAATACCCGCTTCTAAATAATGCCTCTGCTACTGGCTGGGAAGTACCATCATATTGAATTCACACTTTATCATTAATAATATCTATATGTACCACCGAACCGTGTACGCGGCGCACACCATCCCAACCGACATGTAACACCTTGTAGTGTTCTCGCTCCGAGTCAATGACTGCTTCTGTCTCTATTTGACCGTTAGCAGGCTTGTGACTAGCATAGTCAAATATCAACTGACGAATAATTTCACGATACCGAGCTAGCTTATCCATCTGATAATCCTTTCTAGTTGCGGGCAAAAGCTTGAATAAAGCCCTTCTCAACGTCTAGAGTTAACAAAAAAGCGATCGCTCCATTAAACCAAAGTGCGATCGCTATTTATGCTTGTGTCGGGGCAGACACCTTGCCTACTTAAAATCTAAATATCTATCTCGCTCAACTCGCGTGTGATGTGATCGAATGGTTCATCCACAAAAGCAGTATTAACCACACCTGCGGCTGCTACTTGTTCCTTAATCAGATCCTTGAGAATTTGGATACCGCGAACCGTAGGCCCAATAGGCACTCCTAGAGAATTGTAAGTTTCCCGTAGCCCTTGTAGCACTCGTTCATCCAATACATTTGTGTTCCCAGCAACTAGCGCATAGGTGGCATAGCGCAGGTAGTAGTCCATATCCCGTAAACAAGCTGCATAACGACGAGTCGTATAAGAATTTCCACCAGGACGAATCAATTCTGGCAGTTCTTCAAATAACTTTAAACCAGCTTGCTTGACAAGTGCAGCCGCATTAGAATTTATCGCCGCTGCCGCTTGTACTCGTGCTGTACCACTATCAAAGTAAGATTTCAGGCTATCGATCGCATTCCGGTCAAAATACCGACCCGCTAGGTCATAATTCTTAATTAAACTTGTTACCGCATCGCGCATTCCTTCTTCTCCCAATCATTGCTATTTATGGTTTGATATTTATTTGGCTGCACTTATGCACCAGTAAAGTTTTGTGCTATTAAAAATAGATTCGGCACAAAAACAATTTATCCACTATCTATGGATTCTATGCCAAAGTTGACCCCTATATGATGAACTTTCCAGTTTTGTACAGATGATCGCTGAAAGGTTAATATAACCTGATAATCCAGATATCTGTAGCACAAACTACAAAATCCGCTAATGTCTAGTATTTAAGATATTTCTGGTGTGTCACGGCCTGATTGAGATCAGCAGGGTTAGGATGCAATGTAAGATTCTGGTTGACTTTAGGAAATTGGTAGAGAAGGAGTAACAATGACAACACCCCAAGAACTCTTGAAGAGAATTCAAGATGAAAAAATTCAACTGATTGATCTCAAATTCATCGACACAGTAGGGACTTGGCAGCACCTCACACTGTACCAAAACCAAATCGATGAGACTGCATTCACTGATGGCGTAGCTTTTGACGGTTCCAGCATTCGGGGTTGGAAAGCGATCAACGAATCGGATATGACGATGGTACTCGACCCCAACACTGCTTGGATCGACCCATTCATGGAAGTACCAACACTAAGTATAATTTGTAGTATTAAAGACCCCCGCACGGGTGAACCGTACAACCGTTGCCCACGTGTTATTGCCCAAAAAGCAATAGATTACCTGGTTGCCAGTGGCATTGGTGATACAGCCTTCTTTGGCCCTGAAGCTGAGTTTTTTATCTTTGACAGTGCTAGGTTTGCCCAAACTGCTAACGAGGGCTACTACTTCTTAGACTCCGAAGAAGGTGCTTGGAATTCTGGTAAAGCCGGTACAGAGCAAAAACCCAACTTGGGTTACAAACCACGCTTCAAAGAAGGTTACTTCCCAGTCGCACCGACGGATTCTTTCCAAGATATCCGTACAGAGATGCTGTTGACAATGGCAGAATTAGGTGTGCCCATTGAAAAGCATCACCACGAAGTTGCTACTGGTGGTCAGTGCGAACTAGGTTTCAAGTTTGGGAAGTTGATCGAAGCGGCTGACTGGTTGATGATTTATAAATATGTCATCAAGAACGTTGCTAAGAAATACGGCAAAACCGTCACCTTCATGCCAAAACCGATTTTTGGCGATAACGGTTCGGGAATGCACTGTCACCAATCCATCTGGAGAGATGGCCAACCTCTGTTTGCAGGTGATAAGTATGCTGGCTTGAGCGATATGGCGTTGTACTACATTGGTGGTCTTCTCAAACACGCACCAGCGCTGTTGGCAATTACCAACCCCAGCACCAATTCATACAAGCGCCTAGTACCTGGTTATGAAGCTCCTGTTAACTTAGCTTACTCTGAAGGGAACCGTTCTGCTTCTATCCGTATTCCTCTATCTGGTAAGAACCCCAAAGCCAAGCGTTTAGAATTCCGTTGTCCAGATGCTACATCTAACCCCTACTTGGCATTTGCTGCAATGCTTTGTGCTGGTATCGATGGCATCAAGAACAAAATCCATCCTGGTGAACCCTTAGATAAGAATATCTATGAACTCTCTCCAGAGGAGCTTGCAAAGGTTCCCTCAACTCCAAGTTCTTTAGAACTGGCATTGCAAGCACTAGAAAACGATCACGGTTTCTTGACAGAATCAGGCGTTTTCACGGAAGACTTTATCGAAAATTGGATTGACTACAAGCTTAACGAAACCAAGCAGTTACAGCTGCGTCCTCATCCCTACGAGTTTTACCTCTATTACGATGCTTAATGAAGAGTCGTATTTAACTAATTAAGTAATAACTTTTGCCACCCTAAAGTAGAGGGTGGCTTTTTTTTCCAGACTTGTCAGTTGAGACATTCAATCAAAAAATCCAACTTATGACCACTGAAACTTAGCTCATAGAAGCGTGGCTGGGGCCATAAATCATCCGACTGCTAGCATCTACTTTTCCTTGAATCGGGTTCCAGTAGTGAGATACTTCTTCAGGAAGACCAAGTTCTTGTGCCGCACGCATCAGCATTGATTGTTGGCGATTCTTGACTTGTTGGTGTTCACGCACCATTAATGCACGAGATTTATCTGCGATAGACATAACCATAGTCCTCTCTATTTTGTGAATATATAATTTTTGGCTTTTCTATAAACTACTATAGCAAAAATTCTGTAACATAGGCTACTTTTTATATAAATTTATGTTTGCCTTTGCTGACAATATTAGATATTTTTTCCTAAAGTTGGAAAACTCCCCCTAAGCCACCTTTGATGGCTAAAATCATCTGGCTTCAGGGTTGTCTCACCTGAAGAAACACACCTCTCTCAAGACAGAACATTTATTCGTTACTTTTATTTACATTTAAAAGGTCTGACACTTAAGTTCAACTCAAATGACTATTGTTTATGACTTTTACCGTTTTTTTGGGTGAAGCGGCACAGATACAGCAGTTGCAAAAAATTAAGTTAGATTAAATAAAGATTTACAAAAATTTACATAAGTTATGACAGTTACCTACCCACGTAAATTTCAAAATGTTTTAAGTGCGAGAGATATATTGAAACAGGTGGTATGCGATCGCGAAATCCATCTAATTACTCTCAACCGCTACCGTTACAGTGAACAACGCAGTTGCAAAGACCTAACTGAGGTAATTGAACAACTGAATGGACAGCCACGGGAACTGGTGCGGGATTTGTCTCATCACATCTCAGATGAAGCTCGTCATGCCATGTGGCTAACTGACTTGTTGATTGATTTGGGAAGCGATATAGGAACTCCCCCTGGAACTTCGTATATTGATGAATTTGATCGGCTTCTCGACAAAGACACCTACGATCCAAAACACAACCTAGAGGACGGTATGATTGCTGCCTTGGCCGCAATTAACATTACCGAAAAGCGGGGTTGTGAGTATTTCTCTGCCCACATTCACGCGCTTAAACAAGCACCTCAGACAGAAGAAAACATCAAAATTCGGGAAACGATTGAAAAAATTCTCCCAGAGGAAGCAGGACATGTCCGCTGGGGTAATCGTTGGCTAGGAGAACTTGCGCGTAAGAGTCCAGAACATCAGCAAAAAGTAGAGCAAGCCAAGCGAAAATATACTGCAATTGAACAAGCGGCGTTTGAATCAGGAATGGATATTACCTTGGGTGCAGAACTACGGCGAGTTGCCAACCTGGTGGAAGTCGCAAATACCATGCCGCTTTGGCAACGTCCTCAATATTTGATGGAACGCTTACCCCAGACTTTGCTAGCGCCGGAGTTGCAATTTACTCGAATTCAGGCTGCACAAAAGGCTTGGCAGCGAGATCCACAGATGTTTATTGAGAAGTTTGTGCCAATGTTCCTCAACGGCATCCAGGGAAGAGAAAGTAGCCGCAAGAATACAACGGTGTAAAAGGGCATTGGGCATTGGGCATTGGGCATGGAGAAGAGACAAGGGAGAGACTTGTTCAAATAATTCCCCCTTGTCTTCCTTGTCTTTCCTGCTCCTCTGCTCCCCACTCTTCACTCTCCACTCCCTTTTCTTTAAGTAAAATTCATCTAAAAAGGCCAAATGCAAAACTTTGCATCTGGCCTTGGGTGTAAAATAATTAAAAAGACTAAGATGATCTGGCAGATCCTTCTTAACACTTATTTTATTTTGTCGGGAGCCATCTACGAGGAGAACGAACCAAGGGGCAAAAGTAGGTCAAGAATAGTAGATTTGTTAGCAAGTGCAATAAACCTATACTACTTATGCGAATCCATACGCTAGATAAGCAAGAAATGAAACGAAAGGGATTTTATGCTTCGGCAAAGGACGCTAAACAGATGTCAGAGCGAAGATCGGTTACTTGCTTATGTAGATCATCAGCTACTGAATGTATGAGAAGAAAATCTATTGGGGAATAAAGTGAAGTTGCCTTAAGACTATTTCCTCAACAAGCACAATGTCTGAATTAGATGTGCTTTAGATTAACTGATAGCCTAAGTAACATCTATTTTTAGAGCCGTTGAGGATTGAGATGCAAACCTTTCTACCGAATATGAGCAACAGTTGTAGAGCTTTTGAGGAGTTGGTAATGCTGTTGATCAAAGCACTTAAATTGATTTGCTTTTGATCGGCAGGATTGAGGCCAACTATATATACAAAGTTTGCAGTTGAAATACTAAGCGATCGCTGAAGACTTTCGTGTGTCAACTGGCTGAAGACTTTCGTGTGTCAACTGTATATATCTCTGCCAGAAAAGCTGTGTTAGAGATGGTAACACAACATCGTGTTTTCTGGTAATTCTGTTCCTTTGAGGAAAGAGTCATTACCCTACAGTAGTTAAACCACAGCATAGATATTTCGGACTTTTTGTGTCACTTCTCTGCGCCCACTACCGCGATGACGTGGTGCATCATCTGAAGCTTGTTCAGATGCCGCCGAGAGCCACTGTTCCGAAGTAGGCGTGGAAGGCAGCCCTGTTGATAAGTGATTGACCATTGCTTGGCAGTTAAAAGCTAAGGGGCCGAACACCAGACTCGAGACTAAAAGTGAAATGGCAGCACGCATAGCAGATGTCTATTTTGGAACTCTCCACTTCACTGATACTTAGCTTTTTGATTAATATCCGGACAATTCATCAAAAAGTATTCTGTTTTACTGAAAATAAACTCTTCTTATCCTCCGTTTAAATGTTCCACTAATAACCAATTACCAGAGTGATTGTAACGACCCCACAATGTAACTAATTGTTCGTGGGGATAAGCGCGTAATTGCTCGTCGATATGCGATCGCAAAGTCACAAGCTGCCAACTTTGCCCTTGATATGCGGCTGGTGCTGTGACAGTGAATTTGTATTCCTGCTGTTCCAAGCGGTAAAAGATGCCTTTGAAACAGTTACTCTCCTGAATTAATGCCTTGTCAAAAGCAGAGTCAGGGCAATCGCCACTAACTGGATAGGCTTGTGGGTTATCTAAGTAATACAGTTGCCAGTGCCGCCAATCCGAACGATTGGGAGGAAGATTAAACAAAGGAATAATTAGCGCTTTTGAGCGATTATCTTCTAATAAAGCCGTTTGCAGCGTTCTAATAGGTAAATCCCTCGGCTGGCAGTTTAATTCAACACATATCGCCGCTGCCATCCCTGATGCTTGACCAATTCCCATCACCACAGGTTGTAATCTGGTAGCGCCATTGGCAATGTGGGAGACAGAAATATTCTTTTCACAGGCCAAGAAACCATCTGTTGTGGCTGGAATTAGACAACTGTAGGGAATTGTAAAGGGAGTCCCCGTCCAACGTCCTCCCCAGCGGATGGATTTAGGTTGCAATGGGAATTGAACGCCAGGATAATGATGGTCATTGGCGTAGTTACCAACCGCGATCGCATCATTAAATATAGATGCAACTCTACCTCTGGCGATCGGCAAAATATCCTGTTCTCGTATAGTAGTTAGCCCCACCAAGCGGCGGCTTTCCCGGTAATAGGGATGTAGTGCAAAAGCTGTAGAGGTGTGAGGAAATACTTTTTCTGCTAAACCATAGCGACGACCAAGCTGTTTTTGGATGAAATGAGCAAAATTTTGGCTGTGCCAGCGAGATTCTTGGATGAATTCACCTCTGGATACATCTGACTCTATCAACCGCCCTACCCCTTCGCCGTAGTCATTGCCACAGATTGGCCAATTCATCATAAACAGGCCACCGGGCAAACGTCCATAATTTAAAAATGTCTCTGCTCCATAGGCATCCCAAGCACCTGTAAACTGCGATGGATTATAGTTAGGTGCAGCCGCAATTTCTGGTGCTATCGCTTCACCAAAGTCTTGCATAATCACTACATAAGTGGGCGCTTGCACAGGATATTTCTGAGTTAAAGAGTTAAAAGTCTCTGGGGCGCTGGGTTCTCCCCACTCAGATTGCAATTCCCAACCCCAACGGTAAGGTATGTCAGCTAAAGCTAATAAATCTCCTAACTCTGTGCCATCGAGAATAATCTTGGCTGTGACAGCAAAATCAGCAAAGCGGACACCTGTTATCGAATCAGCCTGCCGAAAGACTTCTAAAGGTACTTGTCCAGAAATCCAGTGTAAATTAGGCAATTCCCGTACCCAATCTGCAAAAATCTCTGCTCCAATTCGGGGATCGTAACTAAAAAAGCTTACCCAGCTATTATCTAATCCTCCAGGCTGTCGTTGCCGCAATTCCTGCAAAAACGCACCCCATAACCCTGTTTGAAAGGCTTCTAATTCATTGCCATCGGGTACAGACACTCCAGCCGAAGTTAGCATCCCTCCCAACCAAGGAAATTCACTCACCAAAATGGTTTTAGCTCCCCCTCGCGCCGCTTGGATAGCAGCCGCAGTCCCTCCAGTTCCTCCACCGACAACTAAGACATCAGCGGTATATGTCTGATGAACCATGACCAAATCCTCCACCAGGGTTAGCTATCTAGCTGATTTCGGTTGATCCTTGGCTCTACTTTTATCAGCTGAGTTTATAATTCACCTCTAGAAATCAGCTTTTGTCAAGTTTAAATTGATGGGTAAGCAAAACACTTAAGTGCTTACTACGAACCCTCAAAACTAGCTTTACAAGGTAGTAACGTAGTTATGTACGAAATATTACATATTGATTTTGGTGAAGTATAGGGTCTTGCATTTTACACATCTGTATGCAAAGATAATTTCACATAAAATACTGTAAATCTATCGAGTTACCGGATTAAATGAAGCTTAATACTTTTAAATTTAGCTGATTGCAAATGGAAGCGTTCAGCAAATATTCATTTGGCAATGAATAACTAAAATTTAAATAATAATTTACTTTAGTGTAAATTGCACTAACAGACTGAAGAAGAAAGAATAATTTAAACTAAAAAACAATGTGGATTGTTAAACTTGCTCTTCGTCGCCCCTACACCTTTGTAATTACTTCTATACTTATTTTTGTATTAGGAGTAGTTACTATTACGCACATGGCAACAGACATTTTTCCAGAAATTAATATTCCCGTTGTTAGCGTAATTTGGTCTTATGGTGGTGTCTCACCAGAAGAAATGGAACAGCGTATTGTTACGACCAGTGAACGCTCTTTTACAACAACTGTTAATGATATTGAACACATCGAATCACAATCACTCAATGGTGTTAGCGTCATTAAAGTTTTCTTCCAACCAGGAGCAAAAATTGAGGCAGCAGTAGCTCAACTTACCTCTAATACTCAAACAATTCTTCGAGGTTTACCTCCAGGAATTACACCTCCTTTAATTATTCGCTACAATGCTTCAAATGTGCCTATTCTTCAGCTAAGTGTTAGCAGCACATCACTTTCAGAGCAAGAACTTTACGATAACGGCAATAATTTTCTACGGACTCAGCTAGCGACTGTTCAAGGTGCATCTGTACCCCTACCTTATGGAGGTAAACCTCGGCAAATTATGGTAGATATTGACCCGCAGGCACTATTCGCTAAAGGTCTTTCAGCTACAGATGTCACAACCGCAATCACCGCCCAAAATCTTATCTTACCTGGGGGAAATGCCAAATTAGGCGATCGCGAGTACAGTGTTCGACTCAATAGCAGTCCCCAAGTCTTAGACGCGTTAAACAATTTACCCATTAAACAGATTAACGGCACTGTAATTTATATACGTGATGTTGCCCAAGTTCATGATGGCTTTGCAGTGCAGAATAATATTGTTCGTCGAGATGGGCGACGTTCTAGCTTATTGACCATTCTCAAAAATGGTAGTGCTTCAACTTTAGATGTTGTTGCTAGAGTCAAAGAAAGACTACCCAAAATTCAAGCTACATTACCCAAAGAATTAGGTTTAGAAATCTTATTTGATCAATCTATATTTGTTAAAGCTTCTATCCACGGAGTATTAACCGAAGGATTGATTGCAGCTTGTTTAACTGCCGCGATGATTTTATTATTCTTAGGCAGTTGGCGCAGCACTTTAATTGTGGCAATTTCCATTCCTTTATCAATTCTTTGTTCTATCATTGCTCTGCGATTGATAGGACAAACTCTGAATATTATGACCTTGGGAGGTCTATCTCTAGCAGTTGGGATTTTAGTTGATGATGCCACAGTAGAAATTGAAAATATCCACCGCAATTTGGGACAAGGAAAACCTCTGCAACAAGCTATTTTAGATGGCGCACAACAAATAGCTGTTCCGGCTTTCGTTTCTACCTTGGCAATATGTATTGTTTTTATCCCAATTATCTTTTTAACAGGAGTAGCACAATCGCTATTTATGCCTTTGGGGATGGCGGTTGTTTTTGCGATGCTTGCCTCCTATCTACTGTCGCGGACAGTAGTACCAATGTTGGCAAAGTTTCTGCTTGGTAAGGAACTACATCTTTATACTGAACATGAAAATCTGGAGAATAACGGTAATGGTCATGTAATTCCTAAAAAAGATATTTTCTGGCGAATTCATGAGCAGTTTAACCGCCAATTTGAGAAATTTCGCCAAAACTATCGAAATACTTTAGCCAAAGCTCTAAATAATCGCGGTGTAGTTTTTGCGATGTTTGGTGCTTTTTGGGTAAGTGCCTTAGTTTTACTACCTTTTGTCGGTCAAGACTTTTTTCCACAAGTAGATGCAGGTCAGTTTCGGTTGCATGTCCGCGCTCCTGCAGGAACACGACTTGAAAAGACAGAACAGATTTTCACTCAAGTTGAAAATGAGATTCGTCAGGTTATTCCTGAGCAAGAATTAGAAATTATTCTTGACAATATTGGTTTACCTGTAGGTGGAGTCAACCTTGCTTTTAGTGACACAGCAACCATCGGCCCTGGTGATGGAGAAATTCTTGTCGGTCTTAAAGAAGGTAAACATCATTCTACTTGGCAATATGTTAGACAACTACGCCAAAAATTAACCGCCCAATTTCCTGAATTAACCTTCTTTTTCCAACCTGCGGATATAGTAACTCAAATTCTCAATTTCGGTTTACCAGCGCCTATTGATATTCAGGTCATAGGCCCAGCTAAAAATCGTCGGGATAATTATAAAATTGCCAAACAAATCAAAACTCAAATAGCTCAAATACCGGGAGCAGTTGATGTTCATTTACATCAAGTCGTTGATGCTCCAGACCTACGTATTAATGTAGATCGTTCTCAAGCACAACGTAGCGGTTTAACTCAACGAGATGTTGCCAATAACCTACTAACATCATTAAGTTCTAGTGGTCAAACATCACCTAATTTTTGGCTCGATCCTATCAAAGGAGTAAGTTATTTAATAGCAGTACAAGTTCCTCAATACAAACTTAACTCACTAGAAAAAATTCAGAATACTCCTGTAGCTAACGGTTCTAACTCATCACAACTTTTAAGCAATCTTGCTGTTGTTAAACGTGGGAAAGCTGCTGCTGTTGTTAATCATTACAATGTACAGCCTGTCTTTAATATTTACGCCAATGTTCAAGGTCGTGATTTAGGTGGTGTAGCCAGCGATATTTATAAAATAGTTGGGCAATTTCAGCAGAAGTTACCACGTGGAACGTCAATTATGGTGAAAGGTCAAGTAGAAACTATGAATTCATCTTTTCTAGGATTAGAAGTAGGATTGATATTTGCAATTGGATTAGTTTATTGCCTAATAGTAGTTAATTTTCAATCTTGGATTGATCCATTCATTATTATGATGGCACTGCCAAATGCTTTAGCAGGAATTGTCTGGATACTATTTGTGACGAATACAACGTTTAGTGTACCTTCTTTGATGGGTGCAATTATGAGTATTGGGGTTGCTACTGCTAATAGTATTTTGCTTGTCACCTTTGCTAATGAGCAACGTCTAATAGGAGAAAAAGCTGTTTCTGCGGCTTTAGCTGCTGGTTATACCCGTTTGCGTCCAGTATTGATGACTGCTGGAGCCATGATTATGGGGATGTTACCAATGTCTCTTGGTTTAGGAGAAGGTGGTGAACAAAATACTCCTTTAGGACGTGCTGTAATTGGTGGATTATTAGCAGCAACAGTGGCAACTTTAATTTTTGTACCTGTAATTTATAGTATTTTGCGCCGAAAACAACCCCAAAATTTAGAGTTGGAGGAAGAACTATCCTCTACTATCAAATTAACTGTAGCTAATCGGTAAATAATTAGATCCCCGACTTCTTAGAGAAGTCGGGGATCTGAAAGAATTTCGATAAATCAACAAATCAAATAGAAATTATCTAATATGGATACTCAAGAAAACACCCAAGTTGATAATTCTAATCTCACCTCAATCGCAGCAACGACTAAAAAAAGTCGCTTCACTTCTATCACTATTATTGCTACGACTACTTTAGTCGTTACTGGACTTTTAGCACTTGGCATCATACCTCGCTTACAAAAGCAATCAGAATTAAATGCTTTCGCTAAATCTACAACCAAAAAAGTCTCTTCGGTCAATGTAGTTAAACCAAAAGTTGCTGCTAATTTCACCGAATTAGTATTACCTAGCAGTATTCAAGCCAGCCAAGAAACCACAATTTATGCCCGTACTAGTGGCTATTTACAAAAAAAATTAGTGGATATTGGCGAACGTGTAAATAGGGGACAGCTACTAGCTATAATTGATGCCCCGGAAACTGACCAAGATATACAGCAAGCTCGTGCAGAATTGGCAAAATCTGAGGCTAATCTCGCTCAAGTTCAGGCAGATTTAGCACAAAAGCAAAGTAATCTTTCTCAAACAAAAGCTAACTTAAAAGCTAGACAGGCTGAGTTAGCTCAAGCACGTACTAACCTAGAACTAGCACGTCAAACTTGGCAACGTTGGCAATTACTTCAAAACCAAGGAGCCGTGACTACACAAGCTGCTGATGAACGTGAAAGTGCTTTTAATGCAAGTCGAGCTAATGTAGATACTTTAATTGCTCGCGTTAATTCAGACCAAGAAAGTGTAAATACTGCTCTTGCAGCTATTAATTCCCAAAAAGCTAACATTAATGCGTTTATCGCAAGTAGGAGTGTTAGTAAATCAGATTTACAACGGATAACTTCTTTACAAACATTCAAACAAATTGTTGCTCCTTTTGCGGGTGTAATTACTGCTCGTAACATAGATACAGGAGCTTTAATTTCTGCGGGGAGCAATAGTAATAGTGGAAATTCCTGGTTATTTAAGATTGCTCAGACGGATAATTTACGCATCCGAATTAATGTTCCCCAGGCTTTTGTGCAATCAATTCACCCTGGACAAACTGCGCTTGTTCGTGTTCGTGAGCTACCGAAAAAATCTTTTGCTGGTAAAGTGATTCGGACTGCTGATGTCTTAGATGCTACTTCTAATACCCTTTTAACTGAAATTGAAGTACAGAATTCAGACAATGTGTTGCGTCCTGGGATGTATGCTGAAGTGACTTTTAAGGCTGAACGTGCCAATCCACCTTTATTAGTACCAGCTAATACCTTAGTTATTAATGCAGATGGTATACAAGTAGCCACTGTGACGAAGGAAAAGAAAGTTAGGTATCAAAAAGTAGAGCTTGGACGAGATTATGGTACTGAAGTTGAAGTTGTTTCTGGTTTAAGCCCTAATGTTAGGTTAATTACTAATCCTACGGATGCTCTTCAAGATGGGAAATCGGTTCAGGTACTTGCATCCAAGCCTAAGATTAAGAATTGAATTTTGAATTTGGAGCGTACCCCATCTCTACGGGACGCTTTGTGAATGGGGAAGCAAGCGACGTGACTACGCAAGAGTTATGGAATAACGTAGACGCTTCAGCTTGCCGCAGGCTACCACAGAGGCACGGAGGACACGGAGAAATCAGAGTTTGAGAGATATTTTGTGTAAGTCCTATAGCTTAACGTTGACCACTAATGCTACATCTAGTATCGTTGAGCGGGGAAAAACCAACGTGAAAGCACAGGTATTTAGAGGCGTTAATCAACTGTCTTACGAAGATATCCCAATTCCAACTGTGGAACCAGATGAAGTGCTGGTACAGGTGCGAGTTGTGGGGTTGTGTCAGTCAGATATTAAAAAAATTCGTTATCCGCTATATGAACCGCCGCGCATTTTTGGACATGAAACTGCCGGCACGATCGCAGTATTAGGCAATAATGTCAAAGGTTGGCAAGTTGGACAACGAGTAGCAGTGATGCACCACATCCCTTGTATGCGTTGCGCCTACTGCCTAAATGATAATTTCTCTATGTGTGATGTTTACAAAAACATCTCCACTACCGCAGGCTTTAACGCCAGTGGCGGCGGTTTTGCTGATTATGTCAAAGTTCCTGGACATATTGTGGAAAACGGTGGGTTGATTCCCATCCCGGATAACATCAGTTTTGAAGAAGCGAGTTTTGTAGAACCAACTAACTGCTGTTTGAAGGCGGTGAGAAAAGCTCAAATTGCTCCAGGACAAACTGTATTAGTTACTGGTGCTGGGCCCATTGGGTTAATGTTTATCATGTTGGTGAAGTATTTCGGAGCAAAAGCGATCGCTACTGATTTACTACCCTCTAGAATTCATAAAGCCTTGAGTGTCGGTGCAGAGGCGGCTTTTGATGCTCGCGATCCCAATTTACCTGCCAAAATCTCTGCCTTAACTGGTGGACTAGGTGTTGATGTTACTTTGCTGGCTGTACCTAGTGAGAAAGCTTTTTTTCAAGCACTTGATAGTACCCGCAAAGGCGGTAAAATCTTGTTTTTCGCCGAATTTCCTGATGAGGTGGAAATTCCCATTAACCCGAATATCCTCTACCGTCGGGAAATTGACTTGATAGGCAGTTACAGTTCCTCTTATCGGCTTCAGAGTCTATCAGCCGATATTGTATTTAATCAGCGAATTGATGTAAAAGCGTTGATTAGCGATCGCTATCCATTAAAAGATTTATCAGCAGCTGTAGAAGTTGCGATCGCACCCACACCGGATACTTATAAAATCTTAATTTATCCGTAAAAGGAAGATTAGGGAGATGGGAGAGTGTTAAAACTAGAAGTTTAAAGTTCTGTCTGAGATTCAGCTACGAAGCTCAAAGGTTCAACGGTGAAGCTCAAAGGTTCAACGGTGAAGCTAAAAGGTTCAACGATGAAGCTAAAAGGTTCAACGATGAAGCTAAAAGGTTCAACGATGGAGCTAAAAGGTTCAACGATGAGGCTAAAAGGTTCAACGATGAGGCTAAAAGGTTCAACGATGGAGCTAAAAGGTTCAACGATGGAGCTAAAAGGTTCAACGATGAAGCTCAAAGGTTCAAAGTTCACCCTTACAAGCTCAAGTTTCATCCTCATCTCTCTCACTTTCCCCTTGTCCGCAACAAAATGCTTATTACCCTACTTTTCGTCGCTCTACTAGCTTTCTACGTCGCCTGGAATCTCGGAGCAAACGATGTCGCTAACGCGATGGGAACCTCCGTAGGTTCCAAAGCTGTCACCCTCAAACAAGCACTAATTATTGCTGGGGTATTAGAGTTTACGGGTGCTGTGTTGTTTGGACATGAGGTAACGGAAACTCTCGCAACGAAAATTGCTAATCCCGCCTTGTTCGCAGCTACACCCAAAATATTCGTTACTGGGATGATAACGGTACTAATATCCTGTGGTGTGTGGTTGCAAATTGCCACATCACGTGGTTTACCTGTATCTTCTTCTCATGCGGTTGTTGGTGCGATTGCTGGATTTAGTTGGGTAGCTTTGGGAGTAGGTGCAATTGATTGGTCATCAATTGGTTTAATTACCATTGGCTGGGTTTTAACGCCGTTAATTAGTGGTGCGATCGCTGCTTTATTTTATAGTCAAATCAAGCACTGGATTTTAGATCAACCTAATCAAGTAGTCCAGTTACAAGAGTGGATTCCCTGGTTGAGTACTGCGCTGCTAGGTGTATTCGGCGTGATTGTCTTACCATCGCTCACAGAACCGCTAACCAATTTTGTAATTGAGCAAGTTGGTTTTACGATCCCTGCTTACGACATCCCCCTTTTAACAGGTGCAATCGCAGCCGTTGGACTCACAATCATTAGTTGGCGACAATTAGGAGAGAGCGGAGATAAGGAAGACAAGGGAGAAATATTCCCCAATCCAGTAGAAAGATTATTTGCCCGATTCCAACTACTAAGTGCTTGCTTTGTCGCCTTTGCTCATGGTTCTAATGATGTGGGAAATGCGATCGCTCCTTTAGCTGCGATCGTTTACATCAATCGTACTGGTAGCGTACCTATTGATGGTATAACTATCCCCCTTTGGATTTTAATTCTTGGTGGTGCTGGTATTGTTGGTGGTTTAGCTGTCTGGGGAAAAAAAGTCATTGCCACTATTGGCGAAAACATTATTGCCTTGCAACCTAGTAGTGGATTTTGTGCCGAACTTGCTACTGCTACTACCATCCTCATCGCCTCCCGGCTAGGTTTACCAGTCTCCACTTCCCACGCTCTCGTCGGCGGTGTAGTTGGTATTGGACTAGTGCAAAATATTAAGTCGATTAAGTTTCAAACACTAAAAGGTATTGCTGCCGCATGGCTAATTACAATCCCCGTGAGTGCTGCCCTGAGCGCTGCCATTTTTAGCATCGCCCAGATTTTATTCTTCTAAGAATTATTAATATTTTCCAAACTTTTCCTCTACTGGAATTTACTCAAAGCAAAACCCAGACTGCAACAACGCCAAAAAAAGCGTGTTTTTGCAGAATTGCTGCTCATTCATTAGAATGTTGTGCAGGGGATAGCGTAACTTTGAATTTCCACAGAAGGATACTTTAATCTCTCTTTAGAGATATAAACTGTCACACCAGTTACATTCCACACAAATTTACAGCTAGTTTCGCAAGTCAGACAATTTGGTGGGGATATCCAGCGACAATTCGCCTACGCACACGCATCTGTGAATCTTTGACAATTATTATTGGCAGCAAAACAATAAATATTTATTTGGAGTGAGATTTCTTTAAAAGTAAAAATTTCATTGGCAAATAATTTATGAAAATTAAACTGACCAAAAATAAAAAAGTCTCTATTTAAGGGACTTTCAGGCGTGGCGATCAATCCAAAATCCCTTCAGGTTGGGCAATCCGCCAGACGCTGTAGCGTCGCTAACGATGGGAACCGCCCTTCGGGTTCGCCACTTTGCCAGACGCTCGTTCGCTCTTAGCGTCTCCCCTTCTCCCAAAGGGAGAGGCTAACGCCAAGGGAGAAGACTCGCTAACGCTGCGCTAACGAAGCAAAGCGCCAAGACGGCAAGTGGACTGACCAATACGGGTGATACCTCACCAAAATTCCAAATCTAATGGTTAAATACTTATCAATGTTGAAGAGAACACGGTGTAGTAAGCTGTGTGGCAAACTTAGATGCTTTGCTAACCTGTGTCTACTATGACAGAATTACGTTGAAATGCGGAAGTGCTGTTAAAATTTTTAATTTATCTGACAAAATACAGGAAATTAGGATGACCGCCAATCAAGTGTACGGGAAGCAGCTTTATCGTCAAAGTGTTAGAGGTTAGAAGCTAATGGGGCGATTCGAGAAGCAACCAGAAAACCCAAGAGTCAGAGGGGAGCTATCTAGAGCAGCAGAAAATGCTCTTTGGGCTGTAGTTGAAGACTTAGAAAATCTTCAGCAGAATGTCCTCAGAGGTTTGCAGGAAGACGTAAAGCGGCTTCAGTCAGAAAAAAATCGGTTATCTGATGAGATTCAAAGCTTGGTAGAGGAAAAAGAGCATTTACAACAAGTGCGCCAAATCACTGAGCAGCAAGTGTTAATTCGGCAACTGGCAGAAGTTCTGGCAAAGCATATATCTTCACAACTGCAATCCTCTCTGGCAACTTTAGCTAATCAAAGTATGGAGGGCAAATCTTACGAACAAGCTGCGTTGAAGTCTGCTGAAGTAAGCAGCAATGTAGTAGGTGAAATTAATGAAAAAGTCGAACACATGTTTGACAGTCTGGATGACACCGTTACTGTTACCTTTAATTCCTTACAACAGGAGCTGAAGAACTATCAAAGTAATCTTTCCCAACAGTTGTCACGGATGTATAGCCAGCAGCAGCAAGGGGAAACGATTTTGGCGGAGTTTGTTAACCGCCTGCATGGAGAACTAGAAAAAACTATAGAAGAAACTTCACGCAAATCAGCAACAGCAGGTATACCTACTGTTTTGCAGTTCACGGAGCCACAAAAAAACAGTTCTGTTGATACATCCCTGCCAGAGTTTGAGGAAGTAATAAGAAATTCCCTTGAGCCAATTTCCCCGATCCCTAATAAATTTTCACCAAGGGAAACGACAGCAGAGCCGCCGATTATTAAAGAAAACACCGCGAATCCAATTTCTTCTCCCAGCAAGGATTTGTCGGTAAGGGAAACAACATTAGAGCCGCCGATTGTTAGAGAAAATACCGCGAATCCAATTTCTTCTCCCAGCAAGGATTTGTCGGCAAGAGAAACAACATTAGAGCCGCCGATTGTTAGAGAAAATACCGCGAATCCAATTTCTGTCCCCAGCCAGGATTTATCGCCAAGGGAAACGCCATCAGAACCTACTGCGGTTGTAGTTCCGCCACCAAAAGATAATGCCACCGAGCCAATTTCTGTCCTAAATCAGGAATCGCCGGAAAACGAAACGAAATCAGAGCCTCTGATCGCGTCTGTGCCAAAGCCGAGAATAATCCGACCTTCTCTAAAGATTCCTACTGAACCACTTTCTGTCCGCCGTAAGAACGTATCCCAAAGCAAAGCTGAATCCTCATCGACCACTGCGCCAGAACCGCAGGCGGAAGCAAAACCCCCACAATCGCGATCGCCTAATTCTTCTGGTTTATCGACACTCCAAATCGGTTTTTTGTTAATCGTCTTATCGGCAGTGGTATCGTCGCTTTACAACGTAGCCATCAAGGTGATTTTCCACGAAGGTTCCCAGATTTTTGGAGTATTAGAGGTAGAGCAGTTGCTACCGCCGACTTTGGGCAATACTCTGTTAATTTTGACGCTACGGTTTATGGTAGTCGTACCACTAATGGTACTTTTGTCTCCGATATTGCATCCCAGACTGTGGCAAGACTTTGAAACTTTGTCTGCTTCAGTCCGAGGAAATCCCACACCTGCCAATGCAGCTACCAAGCAGATTTTGGTGTTGTCAATTGTTAGTGGGTGCTTTTTGTTTTTATCTCAGGTGCTAATCTACATTGCGATCGCTCAAGTCCCAACTGGAATGGCGATCGCACTGTTCTTTATCTATCCGATGGTTAGCGGTCTATTTTCGTGGTTTCTGTTTCGCGATCGCCCCACTCTATTCCGCATCGCTGCGATCGCCGCGATTTGCTGCGGTGAATTGTTGGTTTTAGGAGGTTCTCCCAGCATCGGTATCGGTAATACTTCAATGGGAAGCAGCACCGCCATTCTTTCGGGTGTGGCTTTTGCTGCCTATATAATTCTGACGCGAGTCTGTGCTAGCAAACTGCATCCTGTGACTTTTACTTTGATTAACTTCACTACCATGCTGTTGTTGAGCTTTATCTGTTTGATGCTGCCCTTGCCAAGCAATTGGAACTTGGTAGTAGTTGATCCCACTAAAATGCTGGAACTGGTTTTAAGCGCGTTTATTTTGGGTGTGCTGACCCTTGCAGGTTATTTGCTCAATAATGTTGGTATTAGTAAACTAGGTGCCTCGCGATCGGCGCTCATCGGTGGTAGCATCCCAGTTTTAACCGTGATTTTCGCTGGGTTAATCATTCAAGAAAATTTGGATATTGTGCAAATTCTGGGAGTGTTATTTGTAACCTTTGGCGCGGCTGCTTTTAGCTTTGAAACAATGCGAAATCAGGTTAAACCCTCTAGTCCCACGAATTAAATGGCGAGTTCAATCAGCTTAAGAGTGATGGGAACTACTTTACCTTCCATCGCTCTCAGCATCAATCCTGACGCTAATGCGCTCACTTATAACTTCAAGATCCCCAACTTCTCAAAGGAGTCGGGGATTTAAATTTTTACGAGTGATTTCAGAATGCTGTATAGGTGCAGATAACACTTAATAGATCGGCAAGCAGTATTCAGAATAAATCGACTTGTAATATATTTTTAGGGATTTAGCCTGATACAGGTAGGGAAAACACGTATATGTAAGCAATATGAGTAGTACTGACTCCAGCAATTGAGCACGAGTACTTGCTCAGAAAGAAGATTCGCAAGGAGTTAAGACCATTGCAGCACATTTTGGAACTAAGAGATGGAGAAGTCGCACAAATGTTTAGAGTAACTCGTTTTTTCAAGCCAAACGCACTTTGTTGATATTAGGCGGTGAGCCTACCTATTTTTTCAGCGTGGGAGGCAAAGTAAGTCGGCAAGAATAAACTAACTTATATTAAGCAATGTAACTTCAATCAAATTGCCTTGTAGTGAGGGCTAAAGCCCCTATCCTTCCGTTTTATTTGTCGCTAATGGGGAAGGCTCCCAGACCGCCCTAAGTCACGACAAATCTTTAATTATTCACACCCACTTACTAATAGTGTTTCGTAAGATGGTATCTTTATTTCTGTCGTTTTATACTAGTCAACTTAATCTGCGTAGGCGTAGCCCACCGTAGGTATCGCTCAGACACCCAGAAAACGAAGCTTATATCGTAGTTTGCTAAGGGTTATCCTCCTTTTACAGCAACAAACTATCTACGTAATTTAAGTCTCTCAAATATATAAAATAGCGAGGTAAAAACATACTTAAAGTAGCCAATAAATTAATTAAATCGCGAAAGTTTAAAATTTTTTCATGAAAAAAATATAAATTTATTGCTAAAAAGTCTCTAAATAATCATCGGATGTAACCCAAAATGTTTTATTATATGTATGGCTATTAACTAATCTTTCGGTTATTAGCACGAGCGCCAAAGCCTTATAAATACGCGATTTAGTTGGAAATAATCGTGGCTTTTCGTGTCCAAGAATCAACATAAAATAATAAATAAAACTTGGATTTAGGAATAAATATAAAAATATCATCAAACCTTGATTTAAGCCGAATACCAAATATTTAAATAGTCCTAATTTATAAACTTTAAAATGCACAATTTTATTTCAAAACTCAAAAACAGTGATATGATAAGGAACAATATTTGAAAAACAACAGGTATTTTGAAATTGGAATTATTTGCTCTATTTGATGTCTACTATCTTCCCTCAAGCCAACGGCTGATACAGCCGAGACATCACTGGAGGTTGTGAACGGAATGGATAGTTCACAACGAGCTGTATAGCTCAACCTCTAAATGTGGCTACACCTGGTAAGCGATTTGTTTTGAGACTATTCCCAATTATTTCTAGTCACTTATGTACTACAAATAATTCGCCAAAGCTGAAAAAAAGCATCTTTTTCTAGTAACAGATATCCCAGATTAACCGCGCAAACTAGTTTTTACTCTGAGTCGGCATAGTGCCATAATTAGGTGTAAGCAGCTTGACGCTGTTGCTCTTGAAAGATGAAAAAGACCAGAAAACTGAAAGGCTTTGGAGATTAATTGCAGCATTGTTGACTGTTGGGACAGAAACCGCCTTTAAGTTGGATTTGGTGGTGTCTTTAATTTTCCGGTTAGATGCAGAGACAGTTATAGTCACAACTACCGACTCTGCTTTTGTACCAGGAAATATGCGAAAACGGTAGTTTGCGCTACCACCGATATCATCGTTATCGCATACTAATATAGTTTGAAGTAAAGACAGCCTTCAGCCAGGTGTATACTACCTATTTTCACTCGATTAAAAATTCTGTAAACGTGCTATTCAATTGTCTGTAATATGAGTAACGACATAGATCTGATCAAACGTCTTGACCCCAGTGCGATGGATCAGATCATGCTTTATCTGGCTTTTAGTGCCATGCGGACGAGTGGGCACAGGCATGGGGCATTTTTAGACGCAGCCGCAACAGCAGCAAAGTGTGCAATTTACATGACCTATCTAGAGCAGGGACAAAACCTGCGAATGACAGGGCACTTGCATCACTTGGAGCCGAAACGAGTAAAAATTATTGTAGAAGAAGTCAGACAGGCACTAACAGAAGGCAAACTGTTAAAAATGCTAGGTTCTCAGGAACCTCGCTATTTAATTCAATTGCCTTATGTCTGGCTAGAAAAATATCCTTGGCAACCGGGGCGATCGCGTGTTCCTGGTACTAATCTGACAAGTGAAGAAAAAAGACAAATTGAGCAGAAACTGCCCAGTAATTTACCTGATGCTCAGTTAGTTAGCTCCTTTGAGTTCCTGGATTTGATCGAGTTTTTACACAAGCGATCGCAAGAAGACTTGCCACCCGAACACCAAATGCCTTTGAGTGAAGCTTTGGGTGAGCATATCAAGCGCCGTCTGCTTTACTCAGGAACGGTAACACGGATTGATTCTCCTTGGGGAATGCCTTTTTACGCGCTTACCCGTCTTTCTTATACCCCAACAGACGATGAAGAACGTACACACATCACGGTGGAAGATACCGCTCGGTATTTCCGCATGATGAAAAATTGGGCAGAACGGCGACGAAATGCCATGCGCTTGCTGGAAGAACTTGATATCCTCCCAGAAAAAATGGATCAGGCTATGGAAGAATTAGATGAAGTCATCCGTGCCTGGGCAGACAAATATCATCAAGACGGTGGTATTGCAGTGGTTTTACAGACGGCTTTTGGTGAAAGAGAAGACTAGTACCGCAAGGCGGAAGTCAAAAGTCAAAAGTCAAAAAGCTTAGAAAACAGGCTTTTGAACGATTTGAAATAGTTGCTTTATTTACGCCGTGCTGTACTAGTATAACTAACTGTGCAAACTGTGCAAACTGTGCAAAATTCCCAAAGCTGAAAAACTGACGTGAGTTCAACTAACCTCTCTCCAACTCCTCTTTGCGTTGGAGGGAAGCATGATAATATTTTTCATTTATTTGAATGCTTACCTGGTAAGTGGACACTTTGGGAACAGTGCTAGGTATCGGAATGCCCATAAGTGGCAGAAGTGGTACTGAAGTTTGTCCGAGCTAATAAAGCGGTTTGACGAAAGTTGCATTAGTGTACAATCCGCCTGAAGGTTCGCGTGATATCTTTGTAGTCTGAATAAGACCAGGTGTTGGCATCATCGAGAAGGGCAAAAAGACGGCTTTTTTGGGCGGGGTGCTGAAACTTCTTCAACCTTTCGATGATGATATAGATACCAAAGTAAGAAATATAGTAACTATTATTGCTTCAATTCCAGCTTGTTCCGACTTGGGACTAGTGCGACAAAGCGATCGCTTTCTCTACGATCAAACTACCGATAATCCAATACGCTTGGGTTAACGCCAAAAACCTTAAGTTGTGTAGGTTGGGGAGCCACTGAGGGCTTGCTGTTTTCCGACTTGTCCGCGCAGGTTGAAGCATTGTAAATATATAAGGCTGGGTTTCGCTGTTGCTCAACCCAACCTACAAATTAAAATCGGATGATTTATTTTTTGCTAGTCCCTGAATCAGGTTGGCAAATAGCCACTCTATATTCAACCTGTATTTTTAATCAATTACACAAAGCACTGTAATCTAATTAGTGCCCGGTTGAGTTGGAACAACTGGTTGGGTTGGAACAACTGGTTGGGTTGGAACAACTGGTTGGTTTGGAAATGGGGTAGTCTCTAAACTTGGACTTGAACCCTCAGGAATTATCGTTGGCGGTGTAGACGAAGATGAAGCACCGATAACACTATCATCAGCACTGATACAAGTTTCTAGCGCTTGAGTAGCAGGAAAATCGATTTGACTACGCAAGCCAACCACACACTGACCAAAGCGCACGGGTAACAAACTGCGCCCACAATAATCTAAAACTGTCGGATTAGCTTCTTCCTTAGTACTTAAGCTGACACCAACTACACAGGTTGCTAACTCTTCAGGACGCCGAGCTTTGCCACAAGAAGAAAGCGCATCTGTAGCAGCAATTTGGGTTTCTTTATCAATTTTCACCACACAAGCAGCCAAATCTTTTGGACGCAGTGCTGCTGCACAACCTTCTGATGCCGCTTCTGCCTTTACACCCACACTCAAAAGGCGACCCGCACAGACACTATAATCATTCCTGTAGGAGGCAGCAACAGCCACATTAGGCAAGATTGTTAAACATCCAGCTATAGCCAAAGCTGGTAATGTTAAAATCCTGGAGGTGGAACTGCCTTGTTTGTTCTTACCTTTGCTAACCACTTTTTTGCTCATTGACATTACCATTCTCCAAACACCCAAAGTTATGCTAACTCAAATATCTTAAAAATCCTCTGTAATCTAAGAATTTCGGCGGTAGTAAAGTATAGATATAATTAATTATGTCGAAAATTGTGTTAATATAGCTGTTTGAAAGATAAGTAGGCAACGTAAAAAGTGTTTCAGAGTAAGAATACTGCGTAAACCAATCTGATGATTGAGTAGCCTACGAAACTAAATAAACACAAAAAACTTATTGGCAGTAGTACGGCGGGGCACGTCGGAATTCAGGCTTGGAAGCTAGTGTGTCGGCTCAACCGACTTAAAGCAACTGGCGTAAAGGAGATGCCTCTACATTGGTAGGATACGTCATACCAACGCAAGCACCTTCAAAAAACCAAGAATCCGCTGATTTATCATCAGTGGAATGTCAAAATAGAATGTTTGGGTAAAGTTTAAACAGGATTAGATTAAGGAAACTCATGTCCCGATATAGAGGGCCCCGCCTCAGAATTGTCCGCCGCTTGGGCGACTTACCAGGATTAACTCGTAAAAGCGCTAGACGCGCTTACCCACCTGGGCAGCATGGTCAGAATCGCAAGAAGCGCTCTGAATATGCTATCCGTTTAGAGGAAAAGCAAAAGCTCCGCTTCAACTACGGTTTGACAGAAAAGCAATTGCTCCGTTATGTGCGAAAAGCCAGACGTGTTACTGGTTCTACCGGACAAGTGCTGCTGCAATTGCTAGAAATGCGCTTGGATAATACTGTTTTCCGCTTGGGTATAGCCCCGACTATCCCAGCCGCTCGTCAACTGGTAAATCACGGTCACGTAACTGTTAACGGTCGTGTAGTGAATATTGCCAGCTACCAATGCCGTCCTGGCGAAGTAATTGCAGTCAGAGATCGGGCACAATCCCGGAAGTTGGTGGAAGCTAACTTGCAATATCCCGGTTTGGCAAACCTCCCCAGTCATTTGGAATTTGACAAAAATAAGTTGGTTGGTAAAGTCAACAGCGTTATTGAGCGCGAATGGGTGGCACTACAAGTTAATGAACTACTTGTGGTGGAATACTACTCACGACAAGCGTAATAGTCATTTGTCCTTAGTCATTTGTCCTTAGTTATTTGCAAGGGACAAATGACCAATTACTATCCGCCAATTTGCGACATGGTGCGGGTATATGTACCTGAAATGCCAGAATCGCGTTGTTTAAAGTTAATTTCTGGTTTGATTCCGAGTAAATGTCTGACCTGCTCTTGTAATTGAGCGGTGCTGACGCCAGAACGCAGGGCAGTTTTTAAATCTATTTGACCAGTTTCATTCAATAAACAGGGACGCAGCCAGCCATCAGCACTCAGGCGCATCCGATTACAACGATCGCAAAAACATTCTGACATCTGACTAATAAATCCTAGTGTCCCCTTCGCACCGGGAATTTGAAAGACATCAGCCGGGCCAGCACCACGAACTTGAGATTCTGCCAAGCCCCAACGATCGCGAATACGTTCTCGTAAATCGGCTGAAGATACCCAACCGCGATCGCCAAACAAATGCACATTACCAATGGGCATAAATTCAATAAATCGAACGTGCCACTGTTTATCAATTGTCAGGGCGGCTAAATCGAGAACTTCGTGGTCATTAACCCCAGGAATCACCACCACATTCAGCTTCAGGGGGTCGAATCCGACTTGATGGGCTGCTTGAATCCCCTGCCAAACTTGTTGCCAACGAGAACGCCCCTGATTACCGATAATTTGGTCAAAAATATCAGGATCGAGAGAGTCCAGACTAATATTAATTCGTCGCAGACCAGCATTGTAGAGGTTTTGTGCCATCGGAGCCAGCAAAAAACCGTTGGTGGTCATTGAGAGGTCTTGAGTTTGGGGTAAAGTTGCGATCGCACCGACTAAATCCACCACACGCGGACGCAATAAAGGTTCACCCCCAGTCAAACGAAACCGATTAAAGCCTACTGGAATAAATACTTCTTGAATTAAGGTGAGTAGTTCTTCATCAGTCAATAACTGTTGCTTGAGAATATAGTCCAGTTCTACTCCCTCTGGCATACAGTACTGACAACGAAAATTGCAGCGATCGATTAAGCTAATGCGGAGGTAGTCTACCTGGTTCATCGTTTTATTTTTATTCTCTCTGATTAATTAAAGACTTTACAAAAGTGATTTACCCCTTCCTACTATATTTGTTGTAATTCAAAATACCGTACTCCCCCTTAAGTGAGAGTCCACAGATTGTGGCATAATAAGCCGATCGCATCCACTAGTTAGTCATCAATCGTGCAAGATACCGACTCCATCAACGACCTTGCTGCTGCTTTACTACAGCCAGCCGATATCAGCTTTGAACTGCCCGATCCAGAAGATGAACAGATTCTAGAGTCAGATTTTCAACAGCAGCTAGAAATAGCTTGGCAGGTATGCGATCGCTTTGATTTGCAAACTGAAATCTGGCGGGGGCGAATTTTACGGGCGATCCGCGACAGAGAAAAAGTGGGTGGTGACGGACGCGGTACTGGCTTTCTCCGATGGCTAAAAGAGCGGGAAATCAGTAAAAGTCAAGCCTATGCCTGGATTCAACTGGCGAATAGTGCCGATACTCTCATTGAAGACGGTAAACTTGACCCCGGTTCGGTGAACAACTTCAGCAAACGGGCATTTGTCGAAACCTCCAAAGCATCCCCAGAAGTGCAACAGATGGTGAGTGAAGCCGCCCAAAAAGGCGATCGCATCACTAGGCGAGAAGTGCGTCAACTCAGCGATGAATGGACAGCCATGTCCTCAGATTTATTACCCGAATCAGTCAAAGAAAAAGCAGCAGATAACACCCTTCCCCCGCGCTACATTGCCCCTCTGGTGAAGGAAATGGAAAAACTGCCAGAATCGCATCAAAAGTTTATCCAAAAGGAAATAGCTGCCAATCCTGATGTGGATACCCTAAAACAGGTAACTACTGAAGCGCGTAACTTGGCGAAATATCTGAAAGGGGCGGCTCAAGTTCAGGCGCTAACGCAGGAAAATGTTGATATTGAAACAGCTTTAGAAGAAGCCCAAAGAGTCGGCTGTTTGAGCATTGCTGCTGATTTGGTAAATCAAGCATCGCAAATTGAACAAACGATCGCTAAATTGTATATGACTTGGAAACGGATCGGTAATTTAGCAGATCGATTATATGTAGATACTGGCGCAAGTACACCCAACTTGCGATCGCTCCTCACTTGCTTGGAACCTCTGGGTGGTGAAATCATGGAATTGCAACTTAGTGGTGCGACCGAACACACTATTCGTTTGCAAATTCAGGAGACGAGTTAGAGAATAAGCATCGCGCTTGGCCGCGAAGTTACAAAATATCGCCAATATCTCAAATTTTAATGAGCAGCGCAAGATGTAGCGGTGAGCGAGGAGTTATGGGGCGATTCTGTGGGTACTTGAGCAACCAGAACTACGTTACCATTGGCATCCATTACCCAGCCTTGGGCTTCTACAATTTGAGTAGGTTCATTGACATAATTTACTTTCTGTGATTTTTTTTCTGTATGTCGCTGCGCCTGAACAACGGCTCTTTTCTTAATACCGCCAGCACGATTCTGACTCTCTGGAGGGAGCGCAATCCAATCTGCCAACACCGCATCATCAGCTATCAATGGTTCCGTGGGATCGGCTACTAGTCCTCCACGTCCAGTGGTAATAAATGAATTTCTTGCTATTTTTCCACCAGAACTACAACTAGCAGCAATTTGCTGCGAAGCATCAACCAGATTTACGGGCAATTCCACTAATCCTTTACTGGGATCAGTATCTGGTGAGTTGATTTGGACTGTGCCGTTTAATGAAGGGTTTTGCTGAGAAAATGCCGTGATGTCACTTGTTTCCAGGTTCTTCGGGTTTGTTTCGCCTGTTGGGTCAAGCCTCTCTACGTCTGTACCTGTGCGAGGCACAAACCCAAAGATGTTCTTAGCGGTGATTGTGATTTTACCACCAGAACCAAAGTTGGCGTTGGCAGTGATATCGTTATTCCCGAAGGGAGTGGCAACAAGAAAGCCATTTGGTGCATTGATGGTGATATTACCGCCAGTTTTATCACTCCCTCCATTAGTAGATATTTGACTATTGCGACGCATCAGTAATAAGTCCCGCACCTGTAACGAAATATTTCCGCCTTTACCTGACTGACTATTTGATGTGATTTGTCCTTGGTTGTCCAGCAGGATGGAGCGAGCATTTATATTTAGATCGCCTGCTTTTCCTGAACTACGTCCATCCTGTGCAGAGTTGAAATGGTCTACAAGTTGACTGTTCACAGTTATTGCAGCGCCGTCTCTGACAATCAATTGCCCTGTAGTAATTGTCACTGTTCCAGACTTTCCAAAACTTTGAGTCAAAGCAGATAATTCACTGGGATTACCTGTTGCCGAAGTTCCAATTACCTCTACGGACTCGGAGGCGTTCACAGTCAAATTCCCTCCATTTCCTTCTGCTACGCTAACTTGTGAGTTTGGTAAGATTTTTGCCGTAGACTCTGCTGATACCTTTGCTCCCTCTTGGATACGCAATATCTTAGTATTGATTGTAATATCACCAGCATTTCCTTGATCAACAGTTGAACTAAGCAATCCAGTAATGCTATCTGGTAAGATAACGCTACCAATTATCTCTACGGACTCGGAGGCGTTCACAATCAAATTTCCCGATTTTCCTTTACCTATAGTAGAAGTGAATACTTGTGCGCCATCCTCAACAATTAATTTTCTAGTAGTAATAGTTAAGTCTTCGCCATTTCCGTCACCCCCAGTTCGAGTTGCTAAACGCACACGAGGGCCAATTAGTTCGACAGTGTTGCTCTGCACTTGGATACGACCGCCACTGCCAAGTTGGTTACTGGCATCTACAGTAGATGAAATTGCAGAACCGTTATCAGTTCGCCGGATTAGTCGAATGTTCTGGAAATTTTGGACACCTTCATATCCCACACTCCAGTCTTGGTCTGTTGGTTTCAGACTAACTAGACTATTACTAGCAACACTTCCTAGCTCAATTCGTCCTGACGCTGCTGTTAAATTTCCGCCCTCCAGCGTTATGTCACCACCTACAAGTGCTAAGGTTTTACCTGATTGTACTTGTAGACCTACGGGTTGATTGAAGCTATTAGTTGCACCATTAGGACTAGCTTGGGATTGATTAAGAATAGGAGCCGCAGTTGCTCCAAATTGTAAACCAGTGGGAACACTTACTATCAGTAGTGGTGGGGTTTGGGGATCTGTGGCGCTAAATTTAGTACCATCGGCAAAGTTCAGACTACTCGCTGTACTTGCTATAAATGAACCACGAATGTTTAAAGAAGCATTGCGACCAAAAATAATCCCGTTAGGATTAATCAGAAACAGGTTGGCTGTGCCGTTAGCTTTAATAATGCCATCAATATTAGAAACAGACTTACCTGTTACTCGGCTGATAATGTTTTGAATGTTTGCCGCATTATTAAAGTAAGCTGTGCTTCCAGGAAGTACAGAAAACTGTTCAAAGCTGTGGAACAGATTTGTGCCACGAATTACCCCACCATCAATTTGATCAATAAGCTGACCATTGATTAGCTTGGGTGTGATAACTGAATTTTCCGATCCTAAAGTATTATCTTTGATAATCTGGGCTAAGGCAGAACTACCAGAGAATGTGAGCGCTCCAGTAATTGCTAAACCACTCACTAATCCTAACTTATAGTACCAAATGCTTCGTCTTTGAGCCATTACATAATTCGCACAAAAAAAATAATTTTTTAATGATTTACTGGTCATTGCTAATTAGGATAATTAGGTTATCTATAATTCAAATTAGTAATCTATGTTTCACCCTTGGCAAAAGTTTATAGAATTCTATATATGCAAACAATACATATAGTTGACACAACAATTTTGTGCCGTAAATTCTAAACAGATTACATTGAAATTGCTAATAATATATAACAAACTTAGCCCTAATTTCAACCTAACCACTGCTAAACTTTTCTATTGAAAACAAGGATACAATTATCTAAAATTACTACTACAAATTACTCATAAAAATGTACTTAATTATTCCTTTTGTCTTGGTATACTTGGCAGAGGATTTAATAATTAAGTACATTTCCCTCATTAATTGATATAACAAAACAATTAATCTTGAATGAAAAACTATTACTTTTATTCTCAATAAAATGAAAATAAAGATAGTCATTACGTTGAGAATAGTATAACTATTACGGACAACGAACCCAATCTTGTAGCTGCACCGACCAACAAGTTCCTTCCAAGTTACGCTTACCTAGCATTACTTGTGACAAATCTTTAGCTTGCTGGTCTTTACCAGCATTATCTTTACCAGCATTATTAGATTGAATTTGATTGGGATCGATACTACTGTGCAAGTCCAGGGAATTGTCTTCTGCAACACCCACTTCAGAGTTCTTCAGGTCTTCACTCAATTCTTTTTGAATCTCATTTGTAGACTGTTGTTTGTTTTGAGAATTCATAATTTTTGCTCTCCTTGCAGACTGGTAAATATGAACTTATTTTGTGATGTACTAAATTAACGTGAGTTTTATTAGTACAGTTTGGCAACGAAGTAATCAATAATACAAAGTCTAGAGTGGTACGAAACCATTAGGTTTCTAACGCTCTTGTGAACTCCGATAATTATGACTTCAGCTTGGCTAGTTATAATTACGTATTGTGTTATAAAACTTCATATATTTCTGCCGGATTTCTTTAAAGGATTGATGAATCTGGCTACTGACCGTTGATTGCTCAAGAGAATTGAGTAATTGATACCTCCTCAAGTCTCCCACTCTGCTTACGGTTTGGATAACCTCACAGGCTTTATTAAGGCGATACCCTTGTATAAAGTTCATTGCAAAGCAGCGATGTCTACGAAGGCTACGCCAACGCACTGATTTAGTGGAAAAAGCGATCCGATCGCTCATATAAAGTTCATTGCAAAGCAGCGATGTCCACAACGGGCTACGCCAACGCACCAACAAAAGTTATGAGAATCTCAATTTTTAATTAGAAGTGCAAGATGTCGCGACGAGCGAAGAGTTATGGGGCGAAGCAGTGGGTACTTGAGCAACCAGAACCACGTTCCCATTGGCATCGATTACCCATCCTTGGGCTTCTACAATTTGAGTAGGTTCATTAACAGAATTAACCTTCTGTGATTTTTCTTCTGTGTTTCCCTGCGCCTGAACAACTGCTCTTTTCTGAATACCACCAGCACGATTCTGACTCTCTGGAGGGAGCGCAATCCAATCTGCTAGCACTGCATCATCAGCTATCAATGGCTCTGTAGGATCGGCTTGTATTCCTCCACGCCCAGTAGTAACAAATGAACTTCTTCCTATTTCTCCACCAGAACTACAACCAGCAGCAATTTGCTGCGAAGCATCAACCAGATTTACAGGTAGTTCCACTAATCCTTTACTGGGGTCAGCATCTGGCGAGTTGATTTGTACAGTGCCACTTAATGAAGGGTTTTGCTGAGAAAATGCAGTGATGTCACTTGTTGGTATATTATTCGGGTTTATACTTTTTGGATCGAGCCTCTCCACCTCTGCACGGGTGCGTGGCACAAACCCAAAGATATTCTTAGCGGCGATCGCGATTTTACCACCAGAACCAAAGTTGGCGTTGGCGGTAATATCGCTATTTCCGAAAGGAGTGGCGACGAGAAAGCCATTAGGTAGATTGATGGTGATATTACCGCCAGTTTTATCACCTCCGGCATTAGTAGAGATTTGACTGTTGCGACGCATCAGTAATAAGTCCCCCACCTGTACCGCAATGTTACCGCCCTTACCTGACTCACTATTAGATGTGAGTTTTCCTTTATCCAGCAGGATGGAACGAGCGTTTATATTGAGTTCGCCTGCTAGACCGAAATTGGGTACACCCCCTTGATAGTTAACATTTTTTCGAGCTTCACTGCTCACAGTTATTGCCGCGCCATCTTTGATAATCAATCGCCCTGTAGTTAGGGTCACGTTACCGCCATTTCCAGGCCCTTGAGTCCCAGCAAACAAGCTACTGAGCCTAGAACCATTTGCTGAGGTTCCAATTAATTCTACGGACTCAGAGGCGTTCACGATCAAATCTCCTCCATTTCCTGTAGCTGGTATTAATTGGTTAGAAAACCGCCCAAGTATACCCTCAGAACTTGTTGATATTGCTGCCCCTCCCTCAATACGTAACTTTCCAGTATTAATTATTATGTTGCCAGCATTTTGAGCGCCATAAGTTGCACTAAATAATCCACTAGATATTAAATCACTACCATCTGGCAAAGGAGAAATGGGGATGCCTGCCATTAGTTCTACGGAATCTGAGGCGTTGATGGTCAATTGCCCCGCCAATCCCGACCCCAGATTGAACATTACAACTTGCGCTCCATCTTTGACAATCAAATTCCTGGTAGTGATATTTATATCTCCAGAGTTTCCAGTGTCGAGAGTTCCACTAGACAAGAACGCATTTAGTCCAAGTTTTACAGACTCGGAAGCGTTCACTGTCAAATTTCCTCCTGGTTGCGTTCCCAGGCCAAGAGCCAAAATTTGTGAACCGTCAGTTACCAGTACTCGTTGTCCTTGCAGGTGGATATTACCACCACTTTTGCCACTGGTATCTACAGTAGATGGAATATCACTTTGCTGGGTGAGTTTGATGTTCTGAAAATTTTGAACACCTTCATATCCTAATGCCCAACCCTGATTTGTTGAACTCAGACCAACTAAACTATTGCCAGCAACGCTTCCTAACTCAATTCTTCCCCCACTTGCCGTTAAATTTCCACCCTCTAGCGTTATATCACCGCCTATAAGTGCTAGGGTTTTGCCTTGCTGCACCTGTAGACCAACACCTTTTCCGAAGGTATTAATTGCATTGTTGGGACTTGCTTGGGATTGATTGCGGATAGGTCGAGCATTTGTTCCGAATTGTAAACCTATAGGAACACTTTCTGTGAGTAGAGGTGCAGTTTGACCAGATATAGCACTAAAGTTTGTACCATCAGCAAAGTTCAAACTACTCGCCGTACTAGCCACAAATGAACCGCCGATATTTAAAGAAGCATTGGGCCCAAAAACAATGCCGTTAGGATTAATCAAAAATATGTTGGCTGTACCGTTAGCTTTGAGAATGCCATCTATATTAGAAACAGAATTGCCTGTCACCCGACTGATGATGTTCTGAATATTGATTGCATTGTTAAAATGGGCTGTCCTTCCCGCAGAGATAGAAAATTTTTCAAAGCTGTGGAACAAGCTTGTACCACGAACTGCTCCACCATCAATCTGGTCTATAGGCTGACCATCGATGAGCTTTGGTGTAATGATTGAACTTTCAGATCCAAGTGTGGCATCTTTTTGAATTTGAGCTAAGGCAAAACTCTCAGCAAAAGTGAGCACTCTAGCAATTACTAAAGTACTCACTATTCCTAATTTCCAGTGGTAACTGCTTCGATTTTGAGACATGAAAAACTGGCGCTCAAAACATCAGAGTTTATTAAAATACAGCTTTTTGCTAAGTAGTGATGTTAGTAAGTTGATGTTATCTCTGTAACCTAAATACTACACAAAAGCAAAGTTTAGTATTTTTACATTCACTAGAATAAACTCTTTGCAGTCCGAAGATTAAATTATTTAGCAGTTACAGCCTAAAGGGCTGCCAGTTGATGGGCAAGGGATACACAATGATTTTTTCACTAACACAATTTCTGGTATTGAAGGTCTTGCAGTTTCTGCCAATAATGCATTGGGTTGCTGTTCATCAACTGCATCATCAGATTTGAGTTGATTGGGATCGAGATTACACTGCCAATGAATTCTCAAGACTCTATATTCTAATAAGCCGTACTTTTCAAGCACTGAGTGTAAGTCAGCGTTTTCTAGGCTTTCATCCATTTTCTGCTGAATCTCTTCTTGTAACTGCTGTAATATTTGAGGATCTATGACTTGTTGAGAACTCATGAGTGTTTTCGTTCCTGACGGGATGTGTATAATTATTGCTTCAGTTTAGTTAGCAATGATTACGCTTAGTGTCATAAAAGTTCATAATTTTCCTGTGGGATTTTCTTTACAGCTATTTTTTAGTAATACCAATTCAAATTATTTATTGTCGAGTGGGCGTCTCGTCTAGTAACTAAATCGGGCTTCCACTTACCGCCTTCCCCACTAATTCTTAATCCCCGTCGCCGCAATACCCTGAAGAAATTGACGCTGACCGATGAGGAATAATACCATCACTGGAACTGTGGCTATTGTCACTGCCGCCATCATCAAGGGCCAATTATTCGTAAATTGCTCCTGAAACTCAGCCAATGCTAGTTGCACCGTCCTTAATTCTGGTCTTGTCGTAAATACCAGAGGCTTAAACAAATCATTCCACTCACCGATGAAGGTGAACAAAAACAGCGTCACCAGTGCTGGACGGGCTAAAGGTAACATCACCCGCCACAAAATTTGCAGTCGGTTTGCTCCATCTATAGCTGCGGCTTCCTCTAATTCCACGGGAATTGTCTGGAAATACTGACGTAATAAGAAAATCCCAAATCCGCTAACCGCAGTGGGTAAAATCAGCGCCCAGTATGTATTTATCAGGTGTCCCCACTTCAATACCAAAAAGATGGGAATCACCAATAACTGAAAGGGAATCACTAAAGTTGCTAAAACGACTAATAGCAGTGCTTGGCGTCCTCGAAACTTCAATCGTGCTAGGGCGTAACCAGCCAAAGCAGAAGTGACAATCTGAAACGCCGTCACAGCGATCGCTACCAAGGTAGAATTAGCAAACGCCAGCAAAAATTTTCCCTGTTGCCACGCAACGCGGTAATTTGCTAAAGACCAGTTATTTTTGGACAAATTTTCTGGGCTGGCGACCGACGGTGCAAAGGAGGTGAGAAAGACCACAAACAGCGGTATTAGAACTATAAATGCCCCTAGCAGTAAGATTACTAGGCTCAAAAAATCCCCAGATTTCAGATTCCAGTTTGGTTTGAACATAACTTAGACTGCAAAGCATTTATTTCGCTAGTACTAGAGCATTGCCCCCAGCAACAATTAATCTATAAACATAGTCTACTTGTTAAGTTAAATTAAACCACAGTAATTGTTACCCTCAGTTCATAGGGGAAATTCAATCCTGGTGTCAAATAATTCAGGTTTACAGGAGTAAAGATAACCATGCAGCAGTTGACAGACCAATCTAATTCTTTAGATTTCAAGAGCGAAACATACAAAGATGCTTATAGCCGGATTAATGCGATCGTGATTGAAGGGGAACAAGAAGCCCATGAAAATTACATCACATTAGCCGAACTGCTGCCAGAATCTCATGATGAGTTGATTCGCCTCTCCAAGATGGAAAGCCGACACAAGAAAGGATTTGAAGCTTGTGGGCGCAACTTGGAAGTCACCCCAGATTTGCAATTTGCCAAGGAATTTTTCTCTGGACTACACCAGAATTTCCAAACAGCAGCGGCGGAAGGGAAAGTCGTCACTTGTCTGTTGATTCAGTCTTTGATTATCGAATGTTTTGCGATCGCAGCATATAACATTTACATCCCCGTCGCCGACGCCTTTGCCCGCAAAATAACGGAAGGAGTAGTAAAAGATGAGTATAGCCACCTCAACTTTGGAGAAGTTTGGTTGAAAGAACACTTCACAGAATCCAAAGCCGAACTTGAACTTGCAAATCGCCAGAACCTACCTATAGTCTGGAGAATGCTCAACCAAGTAGAGGGTGATGCCCACACAATGGCAATGGAAAAAGATGCTTTAGTAGAAGACTTTATGATTCAATACGGTGAAGCATTAAGTAACATAGGCTTCACGACTCGCGACATCATGCGCTTGTCAGCCTACGGACTCATCGCCGCTTAAAAGAGTGCTGAGTAGAGACGCGATTAATCGCGTCTGTACAAGAGTGCTGAGTGCTGAATAGTTCAAATTTATCAGAACTTCAGAACTCAGGACTGCTGAAATACTTAACATAATATTCCACGCCCTCAAGACAGCATAAGCATAATAATCACTACATGTTTGGTCTAATTGGACATCTGACTAGTTTAGAACACGCTCAATCGGTTGCTAAAGAATTGGGATACCCAGAATATGCCGATCAAGGGCTAGACTTTTGGTGCAGCGCCCCACCGCAAATTGTCGATACCATTATTGTCACCAGTATAACTGGGCAAAAAATTGAAGGACGGTATGTAGAATCTTGCTTTTTGCCAGAGATGCTGGCTAGTAGGCGCATCAAAGCCGCAACACGCAAAGTCCTCAACGCTATGGCTCATGCACAAAAGCACGGCATTAACATTACAGCTTTAGGCGGATTTTCGTCGATTATTTTTGAAAACTTTAAGTTAGACCAGTTTAACCAAGTCCGCAACATTAAACTAGAGTTTGAACGCTTCACCACAGGAAACACACATACTGCCTACATTATTTGTAAGCAGGTGGAAGAAGCCTCCAAACAATTGGGAATCGATCTGTCAAAAGCGACTGTTGCTATATGTGGGGCAACTGGAGATATTGGTAGTGCAGTTACCCGCTGGTTAGATGCGAAAACAGATGTCAAAGAACTTTTGTTGATCGCCCGCGACCAAGAACGCCTCAAAGAACTGCAAGGCGAACTGGGGCGAGGAAAAATCATGGGTTTGACAGAAGCACTGCCTGAAGCTGACATTGTAGTTTGGGTTGCGAGTATGCCCAGAGGCGTGGAAATTGACCCGACCACTTTGAAACAACCCTGTTTATTGATTGATGGTGGCTATCCTAAAAACTTAGCAACAAAAGTACAGCATCCTGGTGTATTTGTGTTAAATGGTGGGATTGTAGAGCATTCCCTAGATATTGACTGGAAAATTATGAAAATCGTCAATATGGACGTGCCAGCCCGCCAGCTGTTTGCTTGTTTTGCCGAATCAATGCTGCTGGAATTTGAGAAGTTATACACGAACTTTTCGTGGGGACGGAATCAGATTACCGTAGACAAAATGGAGCAGATTGGTAAGGTATCAGTGAAACATGGATTTAGACCGCTGCTGGTTTAGTCATTGGTCATTTGTCATTAGTCATTTGTCATTTGCAAAGGACAAAGGACAACTGACAACTGACAAAGGACAAAGGATAGATAACTTATAACTCGTACTTATAACCCCTACGATGGCAACTACCGAGCGTAAACCGCTACTGTTAGATTTTGAAAAGCCCCTAGCAGAACTCGCAACCCGAATCGATCAAATTCGGCAACTTGCAGAAGAAAATGGCGTCGATGTTTCTGGTCAAATTCGTCAACTAGAAGCACGCGCCATGCAACTACGTGAGGAAATTTTCACTAGTCTATCCCCGTCCCAGCGATTACAAGTCGCTCGTCATCCGCGTCGCCCCAGTACTCTCGATTACATCCAGGCAATTAGTGATGAATGGATGGAATTGCATGGCGATCGCTGTGGTGGTGACGATCCGGCTTTAGTTGGTGGTGTTGGTCGTCTGAGTGGGCAACCTGTGGTGATGTTGGGTCATCAAAAAGGACGCGATACTAAAGACAATATTGCCCGTAACTTTGGAATGCCTTATCCTGGCGGCTATCGCAAAGCTATGCGGTTGATGGAACACGCCAACAAGTTTAGTATGCCGATACTAACCTTTATCGATACACCAGGAGCTTGGTCTGGGGTAGAAGCAGAACACCAAGGTCAAGGAGAAGCGATCGCTTACAACTTGCGAGAAATGTTTTGCTTAGATGTGCCAATTATCTGCACAGTTATCGGTGAAGGTGGTTCCGGTGGCGCCCTTGGTATTGGTGTAGGCGATCGCTTACTCATGTTTGAACACTCCGTTTATACCGTCGCCACTCCCGAAGCCTGCGCTGCAATTTTGTGGAAAGATGCTGGTAAGGCTCCCCAAGCCGCCGTGGCGCTAAAAATTATTTCCCATGACTTGAAAAAGTTGGGAATTATTGATCAAATACTGCCTGAACCCACTGGTGGCGCTCATTCTGACCCCTTAAAAGCCGCTACCACTCTCAAGCAAGTGCTGATGGAAAACTTAGACGAACTCAACCGTTTAACCGCTCCAGAACGCCGCCAAATGCGCTATGAAAAATTCCGCAAAATTGGTGTTTTTACAGAAGTTGCCCACTAAAGGCACTGCATAATCATTTATTAGTAAAGCAGAAATGCTATAATTGCCTATGTGCTTAAAGATTTTTAACAATCTAGCCATAGGCATTTGCATGTTTGGCGAATCTACTCAATTTGATTGAGTGGGTTTTGTCTTATGTAAATAATCTAATTTGAATGTACGGCGTGGTTTTCCAGGCAACAAGTTGTTGTCTTCACTCTTAAAACCCACAAGATGGGGACTATTGTGCTGCATCATAGCATTTGCTTAATGGAAATCATCAGATTTTTAGATTCCTTTAATCTATCCAAACCGAGAAGTGTGAATAATTGGATGGTAATAGGTTTTGCGAACTGCCAAAAAATTGGGAGACACCATGAGTGTTGAGCAAAAACAACGCGCCCTGATTACTGGGGCAAGTAGTGGAATTGGGAAAGCAACGGCTTTAGCCTTTGCGAAAGCGGGAATAGATGTCGCCTTAGTCAGCCGTTCTTTGGATAAATTGGAGGCGGTAAGAGAAGCCGTAGAGCATACTGGGGTGGAAGCGAAAGCTTATGCTGTAGATTTAGCGCGGATCTCCGAAGTCAAAGAAAAGATCCAAGCGATCGCTCTTGACTTTGGTGATATAAACATTCTGGTAAACAATGCTGGCATCGCCTATACAGGCGCTTTGAGCGAAATCCCCCTAGAGGGCTGGCAGCAGGTAATTGACTTGAATCTCACCAGTGTGTTTCAGTGCATTGTGGGGATTTTACCTTCAATGCGCGATCGAGGCATAGGCACAATTATTAACGTCGTCTCAATTGCCGCCAAGCAACCCTTTGCCGGTTGGGGGGCATACAGCGTCAGTAAAGCTGGTTTGATAGCCCTCTCTCAAACCCTGGCACAAGAAGAACGCACTCACGGCATTCGTGTCACAGCTATCTGTCCTGGCGCAGTCAATACCGAACTTTGGGATACAGAAACAGTCCATGTCAACTTAGACCGTTCCAAGATGTTAACTCCGGAAATTGTGGCTGAGTCAATTCTCTACACAGTTCTGTTACCACAACAGGCAGTTATTGATGAATTGACCCTGATGCCCAGCGCTGGCGCCCTCTAATTGCGAAGTTAGAAGTTAGAAGTTACGAGTTAGGAGTTAGAATTTTTAACTCATAACTCATAACTAAATTAAAACCATAACCAAGACTGAATCATGACTATTGCTAGTTCCAACGGTTCCAATTGCTCTCAATCACCTCTGATTCCCGACTTGGCAGAAGCCATAACTCCTAGACCCGATCGCAATACTCATAACGGGCGACAACCGGATGTGTTCCCGCCAAAAGAGGAACAGATGGAGGAAATGAAGGATGCCGTGCGAACACTAATATTGGGCGTTGGCGAAGATCCTGAACGCGAAGGACTCCTGAAAACACCCAAACGAGTAGCCGAGGCAATGCGGTTTCTTACCAGTGGCTACAACCAATCCCTTGAAGAACTCGTTAACGATGCCATCTTTGATGAAGGGCATAGCGAGATGGTACTTGTTAGAGATATTAACTTCTTTAGTCTGTGCGAACACCACATGCTGCCATTTATGGGTAGAGCGCACGTTGCTTATATTCCCAACCAAAAAGTTGTCGGACTGAGTAAGCTGGCCCGGATTGTTGAGATGTATTCCCGTCGCTTACAAGTACAAGAGAGGTTAACCCGCCAAATTGCCGAAGCAATCCAGACCATTCTAGAACCTCAAGGTGTAGCTGTAGTGATGGAAGCTAGCCACATGTGCATGGTAATGCGTGGCGTTCAGAAACCAGGTTCTTGGACTGTCACTAGCGCAATGGTTGGTGTGTTCCAAGAGGAGCATAAAACCCGCGAAGAATTTTTTAACTTGATTCGCCACCAACCAGCATTCTTTTAAGTGCTGAGTTAGGAGTTAAGAGTACATTTACAACTTATCACTCTTAACTTCTAAGTAAATCAATGTTTTTTAGGCTTTGAAATAGAAGCGCTACTTTATCTAAATCTTTATCTCCAGGTGCGCGTTCTACACCGCTAGATAAATCAACGCCGCTAGGACTTACCTGACTTAGGGCTTCGACAATATTATCTGCTGTTAATCCCCCAGCTAAAAACCAAGGGCAATTGGGGCTAAATTGCTCTAGCATTGTCCAATCTAAGGTTTTGCCTGTACCACCAAGTTGTTCAGGATGGTAGGCATCGAGTAGTAAAGTATCTACGTGTTTTGTGTAATCAGCCGCTGTGTCAAGATGCTCAAGACTCTGAATTCTGAGTGCTTTAAGAATTTCAACATTGGGTAAAGCTTGACGTAGTTGGTAGCAAAAATCTGGTAATTCATCTCCGTGTAACTGCACACCAGTCAATCCAGAATCAGCAACTATCTGACTGATTTCAGGGATACTAGCGTTGGCAAAAACCCCAATTGTGTCAATATTTGCGGGGAGTTCTGCCACTGCTGCCCGAATTTGGGATGTAGTCACGTAACGAGGTGAGTTTGGCACACAAATAAATCCTAGTGCCGTTGCGCCTAGAGAGGCGAGCGCTATAGACTGCTGTGGTTGAGTAATGCCGCAAATCTTAACGCGCATAAAAAATTTAACAACAAATTTAAAATAATATCAAGAAAGTCTAAACTATCCGAAAAACTTTTGTGCCTTGGTAATTTTATAATCTTGTAGGTCTAGATTTTAGGAGACAAAAGCTTGATTTCATCTATTTTACTAGCAGCAGCTGAAACTGTTCCCGCAACACCTGCGTGGAATCCTACAGTAGGCATTATCATCAGCATTAGTAGCTTAGTAGTCCTTTTGCTAAGTACTAGGATTGAAAAACCCTTAGTTGGCCCCAAGTTCCCCATCCTGCCCGTTAGTATTCCAACATTCGTTGCAGCGATGGCTTTCGGTCATATTATTGGCATTGGCATCGTTTTAGGATTGACTAACATCGGTCGTCTATAGTTTTGTGATGACAGAGGTGTTACTTGTAACCCCGCTATCAATGCAAAACTCCTAGAAATGATTTTGGGCAGGGGGAGTAGGAAAGAAATAACTTATGACCCATGCCCAATTCCCAATTCCAGAGTTTTGCTCACAGGCATTAATTGTCTATTCTAGAAATAAGAGCATTTCGTCCCTTGTTACTACCAAATTGATGCTCAATATAAATGTGTATACGAATATGCATAGTATCTAGGTATAAAAAGTACTGGCGATATCTAGTTTTAGGGCAGTGTAATGCAAACAAATTGGAGAATTGGGTCATTATTTGGAATTCCCCTGTTTTTAGACCCGTTATGGTTTGTGATTTTGGGGTTGGCAACCCTTAACTTTGGGGTAGCTTATCAGGAATGGGGGCCTGTTATAGCTTGGAGTGCTGGCATAGTTATGGCACTGCTGCTATTTGGTTCGGTGTTGTTACATGAGTTGGGTCATAGCTTAGTAGCCCGATCGCAAGGCATTAGAGTTAATTCAATTACCCTATTTATGTTTGGCGGGATTGCTGCCATTGAAGAAGAATCTAAAACTCCTTTCAAAGCCTTTCAAGTAGCGATCGCTGGCCCTTTGGTAAGTATCATATTATTTGTCCTGCTCCGTCTGGCAGCTTTTGTAATACCTGATACTAATCCTCTCAGTGTTATGGTCGGAGATTTGGCGAGAATTAACTTGGTGGTGGCTCTATTTAATCTGATTCCCGGCTTACCTCTAGATGGAGGGCAAGTGTTAAAAGCAGCACTATGGCAAATCACAGGTAATCGTTTTCAAGCCGTACACTGGGCTGCAAGGGCTGGGCAAATATTGGGTTATAGTGCGATCGCTTTAGGATTTGTTGTAGATTTTGTCACCAGGGAGTTAGTAGTTGGTTTGTGGATTGCGCTGTTAGGTTGGTTTGCTGTCCGCAACGCTAACACCTATGACAATATGACTACATTGCAAGAAAGCCTACTCAAGGTGGTGGCGGCCGATGCAATGACCCGTGACTTTCGGGTAATTGATGCTGACCAGACATTGCGTTCCTTTGCCGATTTATACCTGTTGGAAAGCACTCCCTCACAGGTTTATTTTGCTGCTTCTGATGGACGTTATCGGGGTCTAGTTTCCATTGACGATTTCCGTTTAACCCAAAGGGGTCAATGGGAAACCGAAACTTTACACAGCATAGTGCATCCACTGACAGAAATACCTACTGTTGCAGAATCAACATCGATCGCTGAGGTAATTAACAAGCTAGAAAATGAGCAGTTACCGAGAATTACCGTCCTTTCTCCTGCTGGTGCTGTAGCTGGTGTAATTGACCGGGGAGATATTGTGCGATCGCTAGCACAAAAGTTAAATTTGCAGATCACCGATGCTGAAATTAAGCGCATCAAGGAAGAAGGTAGCTATCCGCCTGGGTTGCAGCTGGGAGTAATCGCAAAATCGGCTACAAATTAAACGTCACATCCTCGTCATAGGTTTGCAATAGATACGTCAAAAGCGTGTGTGATATTGAATTTGGTATTTGGTTACAAAATGCTTTTTTTGGGTAAAAGGTAGGAGAACCTACCTTTTTTATTTTTCAAAGTATGGCATCACTGAATAAATGGGGATTGAGCATTGGGCATTGGGCATTGGAACCCAACCAAATCTTACTCATCCTTTCTTTCCTAGTCCCCAGTCCCCAATCCCTAATCCCCAAAAATTAAATTAAAACTTCAAGTTTAAAGTGAGTAAAATGTAGGAACGTGATATACTACACCTCTCACTTACCCTGGTTTTATGGCACTGCCAATTGTTGCAATTATCGGACGCCCAAATGTGGGCAAATCCACCCTGGTTAATCGACTCGCCGGGGAACAAACGGCGATTGTCCATGATGAACCGGGAGTGACACGCGATCGCACTTATCTTCCAGCTTTCTGGAATGGTCGTGAATTTTTAGTGGTAGACACTGGTGGTTTAGTTTTTAATGATGATACCGAATTTTTGCCACTGATTCGCCAACAGGCAATGACAGCCCTTGCAGAAGCGTGTGGCGCTATTTTTGTAGTCGATGGTCAAACAGGCCCCACATCGGCAGATTTAGAAATCGCCGAATGGATGCGCCTACAACCCGTACCTGTGCTACTAGCTGTAAATAAATGTGAATCGCCAGAACAAGGCTTGATGCAAGCTGCCGAATTTTGGGAATTGGGATTGGGCGAACCTTACCCCATCTCCGCGATTCATGGCAGTGGTACAGGAGAATTACTCGACGAGTTAGTTAATCACATCCCTGCTATTGAAGACATTCCAGATACGAATGAAATCAAAGTAGCAATTGTAGGACGCCCGAATGTCGGTAAATCGAGCTTACTCAATTCTTTTGTCGGGGAAGAAAGGGCAATTGTCAGCCCCATTTCCGGCACTACCCGCGATGCTATTGATACCGTCATTGAACGGGAAGGACAAACCTACCGCTTGATTGATACTGCCGGCATTCGTAAAAAGAAACACATCGAATACGGCACAGAATTTTTTAGTATTAACCGTGCTTTCAAAGCTATTCGCCGCGCTGACGTGGTTTTATTAGTAATAGATGCCGTAGATGGAGTCACGGAGCAAGACCAAAAATTAGCTGGGCGGATTATCGAGGAAGGTCGAGCTTGCATCATCGTCGTTAATAAGTGGGATGCTGTCGAAAAAGACTCTTACACAATCTACGACTACGAAAAAACTCTGCAATCACGGTTACATTTTACCGAATGGGCAGAAACAATTTTTGTGAGTGCCTTGTCAGGACAACGGGTAGAAAAAATTCTCGAATTGGTGAAAACTGCGGCGGAATCACACAAACGCCGTGTCAGCACATCAGTTATTAATGAAGTATTAACAGATGCCGTTAGCTGGCATTCACCACCAGCATCTCGTGGTGGGCGTCAAGGGAAGATTTATTATGGTACACAAGTAAGTAGCCAACCACCAACGATCGCACTATTTGTCAACGACTCCAAACGCTTCAATGACAACTACCGCCGCTACATCGAACGGCAATTTCGTCAACAGCTAGGATTTAAAGGCACGCCAATTATTTTACTGTGGCGGAGCAAGAAAGTCCGTGATGCCGAAAGTGGTAATGTTAATAGAGCAACTCGCGTCAAAATAAGTTAAGAGACGCGATTCATCGCGTCTGTACAAGAGAGATGCAATTAATCGCGTTTGTACAAGAGTTATGAGTTAAAGCCAAACTTGCTAATTATAGAACCCTATCAAACTCAAGTTGATAGCGGCATAAGGTAAAAGTTATGAGTTAAAGTCAAAACTCCTAACTCTTCATTTCTCACTCGTAACTCTAAAATGGATTTATTGCGATCGCTGCCACTTGGACTTTATTTAGAACAACCCCAAACTTGGCTGCATAAAATCGATCCGCGAGTCAAGTTCGCCTGGTTGATGAGCTTTTTAACAAGTTATGTTTTAGCCAACAACAATTGGCGGGTGTTGCTGGTGGTAGTATTGATTCTTGCCACCTTGATTGCCAGAATTCCCCGACGTGTATGGCAGCAGCAAATGGGTTGGCTATTAATGCTATCCTTTTTTGTCTTAGCGATCGCAGCCATCAGTCCTGATGGTCTGGGTGTAGATTATCAGTCACGTCTGCCAGCTAATGAACAAATCTTAACCCAGCAAGCAAACTCTAATAATATTAAAGAGCCAGCAGCTGAAAAAAAAGCATACAGCTACGTGCTATTTCACAAAGGCCCGGTTAAAGTGACTCGCTACTCCTTGAGTTTGGCAGTACGCCTGAGTACACTTATCTTTACCGTCATTTACAGCACCAATCTATATCTGCTGACAACTGCACCAGAAGAAATCACATCTGGCATAGAAAGCCTAATGCAACCCTTGCGCCGCTTCAAGTTGCCCGTCACAGAAATTGCTTTGACTTTAACCTTGTCTTTGCGCTTTATCCCCTTGGTTTTAGAAGAAGTGCAAAACTTATTTCGCTCCGTGATGACAAGGGCAATTAATTGGAAAAAGCTGGGATTAAAAGGAGCATTCAAGGTTTGGATGACAGTTGCAGAGAGACTTTTGGAAAATCTCCTCTTACGAGCCGATCAAATGGCGAATGCCATGATGGTGCGGGGTTTTACCAGTCCCAATGAGCATCGAGTGCAGTGGCACGACTTACGATTAAAAGGACGTGACTGGCTGGCGATCGCAACTTTAATCTTATTCTGGGGAATACGACTAGCTATAGGAACTCAGGCGTAATTTTGCACTGAGAAAATGGTAAGAGGTAATACAGCAGAATTCAGGAGTCAGAAGTAAAACATTAAATTGCCGTCTCTACCAAAGACTGATTATTGTAGAGACGGCGATTCATCGCGTCTCTTGCCTTAACCGAAAAGTATTGAGCTATAGGTAACAATATGGTAGGGTAATTTGAGTAGCTACCCAGCCATAAAATTGATCCCCTAGCATTTCCTGTAGATTTTAGGTATTAACCAGCGTTGCGCGAACACTAAAAACTAATCTTAAGATTTTTGACCGAGTATCCTTATGAATCTCTGCACAATGCTCAGGTACAAATTCCACCACTGAAAATACTGGATAATCAATAGACCTTTTGCATAAATGATAGTTTTCTTTCCAGTACCCACTCCCTACTCCCCAATTTTGTGCCATTCAGCGACAGTTGTGGCAGTATGGAAAGAAGTTGAAAAATTCGTCGTTGCCGTTGGGAATTTCAAAGGGTGTTTTTCCTTCCCACGTCGAACTTTCAACCAGAGGATCGGGAATATTTTGTGCCTTGTCCCTACAAATTAGTAAATTGAAGTCACCAAAGCAGATGGTGATATTTGTCAAACAGCCTCTACTCTTTGAATCTACGCTTCGCGGCTTCTGTTGTACCATTGCGCTTCACTACCACTAGCTTCATCTGCCCATTAGGAACTAGATCAAGGTCTTCGTAACCGCAGCTTCGCATTTTAACCAAATATTCTGACGAATGTTGGTATTATCGTCTGAATGTTTGGAATTCACTGCGAAAAGATATATATACTTCCACCTTGACTACACCTTGACTCTTAAATGAATCCAGAAAACGCAGAAACTTACATAAACCATCCAACTTGGGGTTTACTCTACAAAATCTGTATGGTTGATGAGAACCAGGATTTGTTCACCACACTTTATGCCCAACGCTTATTTTTTTTGGTGGCAAATGACGTTAAAGGTGTTAAATTCCAGTCTCTAGGACGTACTGAGGCGAGAATGATGTTGGAAAATCGCTTACGTACCCTGCGGCGCAGTGGGCATTCTCAGGAGTACGATCAGCTTCAGAGTGTTTTCCAGCGCACCTTCCAATGAACAGTTCGATTTCCGAACGTATTCTTTCCATTCGTTCCTCACTGCCAACTTCAGTCAAATTGATTGCTGTTAGCAAGCAAGTTTCTGCCCAGGCCATTCGGTCTGCATACAACGCAGGAATTCGTGATTTTGGGGAAAGTCGTATCCAAGAAGCTGCCAGCAAACAAGCCGAGTTGCAAGACTTACCGGATATTACCTGGCACTTTATTGGACATTTGCAAAGCAATAAAGCCAAAAAAGCCATCGAGCATTTCCTTTGGATTCACTCTGTGGATAATTTGAAGCTGGCACAGCGCTTAGACCAATTGGCGCAACAGCTAGGAGTGAGTCCCCAGGTTTGCCTGCAAGTGAAAATTCTCCCCGACCCCAACAAGTCTGGTTGGAGTGTGCCAGAACTTTTGGCTGATTTACCCACACTCAATCAATACAAAAGTTTACAAATTCAAGGTTTGATGACAATCCCGCCATCAGGATTAAATGATTCCGAAATTCTAAATGTGTTTAATCTCAATCGTGAGTTGGCAAAAGAAATCCAGGAGCAAAATTGGTCGCATATTAAAATGCAGCACCTATCTATGGGTATGTCAGGCGACTACGAACTAGCAGTGCAAGCAGGCGCAACGATGGTACGATTAGGAACAATCTTGTTTGGCGATCGCTCTTAGCCAATTAATCATCAGTCTTGCAGGCCAGTATTAATAGAAGCTAAGGATTTGTTGACAAGAATTTTGTAACAGACTGGTGCAATCCGAAACAAAGGATATAGTATTGACAAAAGCAATCGCTAAGAGAAAATGGGGTATAAAGAAGTTTCCTTCGGTTAAACCTTAGGATATAATTTTGACTCATTATTATGTTTAGGCGATGCACAGACCTTTCCAATAAGTGTCAGTTCATCGCCAAAATCCGTAGTATGAGCTACAAATAGCAATACACTTGCTGAAGTATCCACCGATGTAGCGTAGTTTACCGCCTTATGCATCGCTCTTAGCTCAACTAATCCTCAGCCAAGTCAATACAGGCTATTCGCACCAGGAGAGTACACACACAATGAACAACATTTTTTCCAAACTCAGAGACTTTGTGGGTCTAAATGAGCAAGTAGAATACGAGTATTACGAAGAAGAACCAGAAACAGATAATAATTATCAAAATCTGTATCAGCAAGAAAATCCCCAGCCAGCGCCACAAGAGAGTCCAGCCGCTCAAAATCGACGCTGGCGGGAACCAGTGCCTACAATGGGAGATGATATGACAGCAGGTTCAAAGCCAATGGGGAATGTGATTGGTATGCCAGGAGCAATTAACGGAATTTCGGAAGTTTTAGTACTCGAACCACGCACCTTTGAAGAAATGCCCCAGGCAATTCAAGCGTTGCGCGAACGCAAGTCAGTGGTATTAAATCTGACAATCATGGATCCCGATCAAGCTCAACGAGCAGTAGATTTTGTTGCAGGTGGTACTTACGCATTAGATGGACATCAAGAGCGCATCGGAGAAAGCATCTTTTTGTTTACACCAAGTTGCGTCCAAGTTAGTACCCAAGGTGGGGTTCTTCATGAAGTACCACAACCACCAGTACGTCCCTCTCGTCCTACAGGTACTCCAAATCAAACCTGGGGCAACGAAACTAACCGGATGGCACAATAAAGTTAAATTAGTATTTAGTCCTTTGTCCTTTGTCATTTGTCCTGGGTTTTGCTCATGGTGACAAATGACAAACGACTAATGACTAATGACCAATGACTAATGACTCATGACTAATGACTATAAAATTTGGCTTAATTGGTGGTGGGGTAATGGGAGAAGCGCTCTTATCCCGCCTTATTGTGCGTGGAATTTATCAATCATCAGAAGTCATAGTTAGCGAACCGCTATCTTCACGCCTAGATTTTTTAAAACAGCAATACGGTGTTGCTGTGACGACAGATAATAGCCAGGTTTTCACTGAAGCAAAAGAAGTTCTATTTTTGGCAGTGAAACCACAGGTGTTTAGTGCGATCGCTCAAGAATTAGCAGATATTGATATTCTTAATAGAGAACATACACCTCTAATCATTTCTATTTTGGCAGGTGTGCCCTTAAGTCAGCTAGAAGCTGCATTTGTGCAATTGCCAGTGATTAGAGCAATGCCCAACACCCCAGCAACAGTGGGAGCAGGAGTTACCGCGATTTGTTTAGGTGCATATACCAATGCCAAGCATTACCAAATAGCACAGCAAGTTTTTTCTGCTGTGGGTGAAGTTGTAGAAGTGTCAGAAGCGCTGATGGATGCAGTTACAGGGCTATCTGGGAGTGGCCCCGCTTACGTGGCACTGTTAGTAGAAGCACTTGCAGATGGCGGAGTCGCCGCAGGTTTACCTAGAGCGATTGCCAATCAACTAGCTTTGCAAACCGTACTGGGAACAGCAAAACTGTTACATGAAACCAAAATGCACCCAGCAGAACTCAAAGATCGCGTTACCAGTCCCGGTGGTACAACCATTGCGGGGATTGCCAAGCTAGAACAGGCAGGATTTCGTTCCGCTTTAATTGAAGCAGTCAAAGCTGCCACAGAGCGATCGCAAGAGCTGGGAAAATAATTTAAGAGTCCTTTGTCATTTGTCCTTTATCCTTTGTAAAAAACTTATGACTAATGACAAATGACAAATGACTAATGACGAAGTTGACAAAAGACTCGTTAGTATAGTAAAAAATCTGGTTGCAAATGTGATTGAGTGAATTATCCTGCACCGTCTCCAGAACTTGACTTAGGGTTTATATTTCCCTTTGATCTGGATCAGTTTCAAAAAGAAGCGATCGCGTCCCTGAACGCTGGACGCTCCGTAGTCGTATGTGCCCCCACAGGTTCGGGCAAAACATTAGTTGGGGAATACGCCATTTATCGCGCCCTAGCGCGAGGAAAACGTGTATTTTACACTACTCCCCTGAAGGCGCTGTCGAATCAAAAATTACGTGACTTTCGAGAAAAATTCGGGTTTGATCGAGTCGGGCTATTAACTGGAGATGCTTCCATTCACAGGGATGCACCGATTTTGGTGATGACCACAGAAATTTTCCGAAATATGCTCTATGGTACACCCATTGGGCAAATCGGCATCTCATTAGTAGACGTTGAAGCGGTGATACTTGATGAATGCCACTACATGAACGATCGCCAGCGCGGTACTGTTTGGGAAGAATCAATCATCTATTGTCCCCGTGAAGTGCAACTGGCAGCCCTCTCAGCAACGGTTGCCAATAGCGATCAACTCACCGATTGGCTAAATCGCGTTCACGGGCCAACAGACCTGATTTACTCCGATTTTCGCCCAGTTCCCTTAGAATTTCACTTTTGCAATCCCAAAGGGTTATTTCCCCTGCTAAATGATAGCAAAACCAAAATTAACCCCCGACTTCAGAAGAAGAAGGGAAAAGGGGGAGAAAGGGACAGAGGGAGAAATGGCAGACCGGAGGCTCCCGGTATAATTTATACCTTGAGCCAGTTAGAGCAACGGGATATGCTACCAGCGATTTACTTCATCTTCAGCCGCCGGGGATGTGATAAAGCGGTGGCGGAAGTGGGAGATTTATGGCTGGTAAATAGTGAAGAGTCCCAAATTTTACGCGAACAGATTGATGACTTTTTAGCTCGCAATCCCGAAGCAGGGCGTTCGGGACAAATTGCCCCCCTGTACCGAGGAATTGCTGCCCACCACGCGGGGATTTTACCTGCTTGGAAAGCATTGGTAGAAGAACTATTTCAGCAAGGGCTGATTAAAGTAGTATTTGCCACTGAAACACTAGCAGCGGGAATTAATATGCCCGCCCGGACAACGGTAATCTCTACCCTTTCTAAGCGGACTGACACCGGACACCGCCTATTGAACGCTTCCGAATTCTTGCAAATGGCGGGACGAGCAGGCCGCCGGGGGATGGATAAACAAGGTCATGTGGTGACAGTCCAAACTCCCTTTGAAGGAGCCAAAGAAGCGGCGTATTTGGGAACATCCAAGCCAGACCCTCTAGTAAGCCAGTTTACGCCCAGTTATGGCATGGTACTCAACTTGCTGCAAACCCATACCCTAGAGCAAACCAGGGAACTGATAGAGCGCAGTTTTGGGCAGTACATGGCGACCTTGCATTTACGGCCAGAATACGATGAGATTGCCGAATTGCAAACCCAATTAGCTCAACTTCATGAACAAATCGCCGCAGTTAATGAAAATGAACTGGCTGTTTATGAAAAATTGCGGCAACGCCTGAAGGTGGAACGCCAGATATTGAAAACCTTGCAAGAGCAAGCACAGGAAAACCGCCAAGAGGAATTGGTGATGATGTTGGGCTTTGCAGTGTCAGGAACTCTGTTGAGTCTCAAGGGCAAAAATATCACAGTGTCTTCCCCGGTAACGGCAGTTTTAGTAGGAAAATCGCCTGGTTCTGGTCAAGCTCCTTACTTGGTATGCTTGGGGCACGATAACCGCTGGTATGTGGCAAATACAGGGGATGTAGTCGATTTGTATGCCGAACTACCGCGAATAGAGGTGCCGCCTAATGTACTACCACCGCCAGAAATGCCTTTGAAGCCAGGACAATCGCGCCGTGGTAACGAAGAAAGCTTTGCGATCGCTGTGTGTATTCCTAATCCGATAGAATCTTTGCATCTAGCACCAGAAGTAGCAGAACAACTCAGTCACGTTACCGCCATCCAAGAGCAATTAGAAGCTCATCCCCTACATCAATCAGGCAATGCCGCAACGCTTTTCAAGCGTCGGGCCCGCTATGTCGAATTAGAAGCCGAACTCGAACAGTTGCAAGGGCAAGTAGAGCAACAATCACAACGTCATTGGGAAGAATTTCTCAATTTAATCGCCATTCTGCAACATTTTGACGCTTTGGATAACTTAGTCCCCACACAATTAGGGCGAATCGCTGCCGCCATTCGAGGGGAAAATGAATTGTGGCTGGGTTTAGTATTCGCTAGTGGTGAATTGGACAACTTAGACCCGCATCATTTAGCAGCAGCAGCAGCGGCTTTAGTGATGGAAACCCCCCGTCCAGATAGCAAGGTTAACTTTGACCTTAGTAATGAAGTGGCAGAAGCCTTGAAAAAATTGCGGGGAATTCGCCACCAAATGTTCCAACGACAACGGCGGTATAATGTAGCGCTGCCGATATGGTTGGAATTTGAGTTAATTGCCATAGTCGAACAATGGGCGCTGGGAATGGAGTGGATTGAACTCTGCGAGAATACTACCTTGGATGAAGGCGATGTAGTGAGAATTTTACGCCGAACTTTGGATTTATTGTCGCAGATACCCCACATTCCCCATTTGCCAGACTCTTTCCAGCGTAATGCCTATCGGGCTATGCAGTTGATTGATAGATTCCCTGTGAATGAGGTGGTTGAATAAATAGGACGTGGCAATTTCTGTGTGTCTTTTTCTCTCAGCCTTACACAAAAAAAGGCGCTGTAGAGGCAATTCATGAATTGCCCCTACAAATCGCCCTAACAATCAATTTGCATGTGGCCAAATAATAGTAATGGTACGTAGTTAAAAATGCTTCTTTGGTTTCGTATATCTTTTATACGTGATTAATCACGTGTATCTAACAAAAGTTATAGTCGCTATCAGCGCTATTCAATCTTAGTACACCAAGTTTCCAGTACCCTGCAACTGACGCAAAGAATTTATACATAATGGACAGTCGCAACCAAATACTCTAATTGCAGCATCGCTTTCCTCTTCAGTAAAGTTCAACATCGCAATATTCTTATCTGATACTGATGTGACAATTGTTGAGGAACTTTTAGAGGTATATGGACGTTTTCTCTCTGAATCTCGAATGCACACAAAATCTTGCCCACCATGTGGGTTAGTGATACAGGTACGACCGTCTTGTGTGTGTAGTAATCGCTGTGTAATGCTACCACTAGCATGGGCAGGATGAAATGCCACCAGCGTAGACATCATCGACACAAAAATTGAGGAAGTGGAGAGCAAATTCAGGAGAATTTTTTTGTTCATAGATTTCCTTGAAAAAATTGTCTACTAGATTAGGGTATTCGATTAACTTTCAAACTTCAAGTAAATTTTCCCTGAGAATAGCTAGATAGACACTTGTTACCCAAGAAAGTTCCATCTCTACACCAGTTGGATTGTAAATTATTTACTACATCATAATTCAGCAATCAAAAAGACTTGATGTCTAGCTTTGAGACGCAAGTTATGTAATTGAGCAAACTTAAATCCGCTGTATATTCGCAAGATGGTGATTGTTGGCTTGATGCAAGTATAAGAGCTTAACTAAATTAAAGCTCGTAATTAGCGGCTGTAACCCTCTAAGTTTTTATATAGAGCGATAAATCGCTTACTACGAACAAAAGTTACATCTGAGATTATTCTATACAATTCAGAACCATTAGCGCTATCTTTAGAAGATTATAAATCTTAATTTTAACCAAAAGATAACACATATATTTAGCAATAATTTTGAGATAGATTCTCGTTCTTAAAATATCAACTTGTAAAAATTTATTTTTTTGATTACATTTGGAAAAAGGCTAATATATCAAGTAATTTACTAGGATGCATAGAAAAAATGAAGCGAAAAGTACATTCAGAATCTTCAGATTGTTGCAGCAGTGAACATGACCATCACGAGAATCATAACCATGTTCATAATCACAATCATGATGAGAATCATAACCATGACCACAATCACGAACACGGTGGAGAATTCAATCTGAAAAATGAGATATTACCTTTGGTAGCAATTTTAAGTTTATATGCGCCTGGTGTAATTTTTGAAAATCAATTACACAATACATTCTACTCAATAGGTGAATATCTGCTTTTTATTCCTGCTTATTTATTAAGTGGATGGAGTGTTTTAAAAACTGCTGGGCGCAATATAGTCAGAGGTAGAGTATTTGATGAAACGTTTTTGATGACAGTAGCAACATTAGGAGCGATCGCAATTCATAAATTACCCGAAGCTGTCGGAGTCATGTTATTTTACAAAATTGGAGAATTGTTCCAAGATATTGCCATCAGTCGCTCCCGTAATTCGATCAAATCATTATTGGAAATCCGCCCGGACTATGCAAATATCCAAATAGAGGGAGAACTCAAGAAAGTATCGCCAGAAACAGTAAATATTGGAGATATTATAGTTGTCAAGCCAGGAGAAAAGATTCCCTTAGATGGCGAAATTCTAGATGGTAACTCGCAAGTTGATACATCTGCATTAACTGGAGAATCTGTACCGCGAACGGTAAGAATTGGAGAAACTGTTTTTGCTGGAACGATCAATAAAATAGGTGCGCTCGTCATTAGAGTCACAAAACTATTTGATGAATCTTCTATTGCCAAAATTTTAGACTTGGTGCAAAATGCCAAAAGCAAAAAAGCAGCAACAGAAAAATTTATTACTAAATTTGCTCGATATTATACACCAATCGTAGTTTTTACATCTCTAGTAGTTGCAATATTACCTCCTTTATTCATTTCGGGTGCAACTTCTTCTGAATGGGTTTATCGCGCTCTAATTTTACTAGTTATCTCCTGTCCGTGTGGACTCGTTATCAGTATTCCATTAGGTTACTTTGGAGGTGTGGGAGGTGCAGCTAAACGTGGTATTTTGGTTAAAGGCTCTACTTTTTTAGATACTTTAAATGCAGTTAATACAGTTGTTTTTGATAAAACTGGAACGTTAACCAAAGGGGTATTCAAAGTAGTAGAAATAGTCCCCTTAAATGGCTGGGATGAACAAGAACTGCTGCTATTAGCTGCCAAAGTAGAATCGCACTCAAATCATCCCATCGCACAATCTATCTGCAAAGCTTATGGTAGAAAAATCGATGAATTTGAGATCGGAGATTATGAAGAAATAGCAGGCTATGGAATTCGAGCCAAGATTGAAAATAGGGTAGTAATAGCGGGAAGCGATCGCCTATTGCATAGAGAGAAGATTTCTCACGATAATTGCCAGTTAGAGGGAACAGTGATTCACCTAGCAGTAGATGATATTTACGCTGGATATATTGTGATTGCTGATGAACTCAAAGAAGATGCAAGACTTGCTATTCAAGCACTCAAACGAATGGGTGTAGAGAGAACAGTAATGTTGACAGGAGATAATCACGCGATCGCTTCTCGCATTGCTCAACAGCTTGGCATAGATACCTACGAAGCAGAGTTATTACCTGAAGAAAAAGTTAATGCCATTGAGAAGTTACTCAGTACCGCTGGCAAGCATGGTAAAGTTGCCTTTGTTGGGGATGGAATTAATGATGCCCCAGTGATTGCTAGAGCAGATGTTGGTATGGCAATGGGCGGATTAGGCTCAGATGCAGCGATCGAAACTGCCGATATTGTAATCGTGACAGATGCACCATCTAAAGTAGCAGAAGCAATCCAAATCGCCAGAAAAACTCGCAAAATTGTTTGGCAAAATATTGGGTTTGCGTTAGCAATTAAAGGTGTATTTATTGGGTTGGGTATTTTAGGGATAGCGACAATGTGGGAAGCTGTATTTGCTGACGTGGGAGTAGCAATGCTGGCAATTTTAAATGCAACTAGAGCGATGAAATAAAATTTTGGGAAAATTGGGAATCTATAATTGGGAAATTGTAGTAGTTAAACTATGAGCGCTTTTCACTCATATTCTGCTACCCAATAATAAAACCGATGAATTCATCAATCAAAGTTATTACTACAGCTACTTTAGCTTTACTGCTAAACTATTTAGCCAACCCAGCCTTTGCAATACCGCAGAAAATCAATCATCCAGTTACTATTGCTAAATCACAACCCTCAAAAGACACCTTGATTGTTCCTGGGGAAAGAGTCGGCCCGATAACACGCACAACCACCAAGCAGGATTTAGTCAAACTGTTTGGTGCATCCCATCTCGTTGATAAAACTATCTCTGGTGCTGAAGGAATAGGTAGTTTTGCAGCTACTCAGTTAAATCTAAATCAGGGACGCTCTCTACTAGTGGTTTGGAGTGATAATACTCGTACCAAACCTCTAGATGTGCGTAACCTGGGTTCAGCTTGGAAAACCCGCGAAGGTATCGGTATTGGAACCCCATTGAGCGAATTACGTAAAAAATTAGGTAATTTTAAACTTTATGGATTGGCGTGGGACTACGGCGGTACTATTTTGTTGGATAGTAGTAAATTATCCCGTTGTCAAGGCAAACTCATTTTACGAGTAGATACAGCTCCCAATGCTTCTGAAAAATTCCCCAATGATTACCAATCAGTGTCTGGGGATGGTACTTTTTCCTCCAGCAATTCCCACTGGAAACCTTTGGGAATTAGGCTTGCAGAAATTATCGTTGTATTGAACCCAAGTGAGTAGTGGTATGCTAAATATCTAGTTTGCTTGCTAGAGCGTAGAGTAACTATGAAGACAACGTTCTCATACTGAGTCTTTGAGGCTGATAAAGCAGTCAAGTTTCAATTAGAACAGCAACTTCTTGATGAAGAGACAAAACTGGCACATCTTAACGATGAACTGGAGAAACTTGAGTCTGCATTACAATCATGAGACTTATGTAAATATACAGTTATTTCGTCCATATAAATCAGGATTTACTCACCTAGAAACAAGGAAAATAGAGATATTCAGTTAATTGGTGTTTGTTTATACTATTTCAATTTTTTGTAATCGTTATACTCATAACTTAGGTTCTACCTGGGAATTAGGAAGTGGCTTTGCCACTTCTTTTTATTTATCTATTAGTCCAATAAAAAATCGATTAAAAGTTAAAAGTAACTTTGTTGAACTTTTAACCTTTATTAATTGTTATACTATTTCACAAAATATCTGCTAGACATACATTGGTAGAGGCGTACATCTATCATTGGTGTCAACTTAACGTTAAATGGGCGGTTAGAAACCGCATCTACACAGACAAAACTCACCTGCGTGGGTTTCAAACACTCAATTTTTTTAGTCCGCGCAGGCGGACTTTGTTTGTGTAGCCGCGAATTCCATTCGCTAGGGCTTAAGTTGACACCAATGTACATCTATACGCCCCTACAAACACTTCATTTCTTGCAAAGATTGTTGACAATAGTTATGATACCGTGTGCGTTTAATTGGCCAAGCAGTCTGAAGGAATTTTGGTCATATAGGCATGATGTTAGTCATTACTCATTGTATCTTCCCATCTCTCACGCCTGGGCTTGCTTTCCACATCGCGCGATCGCATTTCTTGCCAAGTCCCCCACATTAGGGATTGTTGTTTTTCAACATGGTTAATAAACTGCATAATTGAGTGATCTGCTTTGATGGGAGTTTTCAAATCAAACTGAATTGTTTGAAGAATCTTGATGTCACCCATGAGAAAGTACTTAGCTGTAATCTTAGTCAGCCATAGCACAACTCGATTGCATAACCAACCAAAAATTCCTTTACGTTTTTTAGTCATCAACAGAACTTGACCTTCAGTTTTTCCCCCTTCATGGAGGCGAACTGCAACCATCATGTGGATATGAAAGAAATCAGGACCAATTGTCACAATGCCAATGCTACCGTACCAATAGCAAATACTATAAGTTATGACATTTTTGTAGAAAAGACGGATGAGCTTAATCAACAAGAAATTGTCTTTAATGGGTGTAGTATTACTGAAAATAATCGCATTCTCGTTCAGTTCGTGTCTTTCAAAAATAATTTCTAGTGGCAATTTGTGAACTGTATTGAGGTGTTGAGCATCAATTGCATTAATCATCACCACATTGGGGTGACAGTTCAGCAAGAAGTGGGAATGGATGGCGACATCACACTCTTTTTGCTCTAACTCTGGAACAAAAGGTAGAGGTTGTTGCGGTATTTCTCCAGTCCAAACCCAAATCATCCCATATTTTTCAGCAGTAGGCCAAGTTTGTAATTTTAGGGAAGGTGGTATATCTAAACATGGGATATCAATACACATCCCCTCAGCATCAAACTTCCAGTGGTGGAAAAAACAACGTAGTGCATTACCCTCAACTTTGCCTTCAGCAAGGTGAGCGCCCATGTGTGGACAGTAGGCATCTAAGGTAACTACTCTTTTATCTTTCCCACGGTAAATTACTAATTCTCTACCCAAAATCGTGACAGGTTTTACTTCACCCACCCGCAGATTTTGAGAAGGTATTACCCAATACCATCCCTCAATAAAACGCTCTGGATTATTGAAAATTTTAGGTTTACGGATTGAGCTAGAAGTCTGCGAGTTGAGATTCATTTTTATGGTTTCACTTGAAGTGAAGCAGTTGATCTAGAAGTAACATGGGAACTCTAAAAAAACAGTTACTTTCAGTACCATGAGAAACAGCTACCCAATAAATAGATAAAAATCATCAGGTAAAATCTTGAATAAATATTATTAAAAATGTCAAAATTATGCCAATTTAATATCAGCTAAATTCCAACTATCCATTTATAATAGATGATTGAAAATTTACAACTTAGTAAAATCTCTAATTAGATAAAAAGTTCCAATACTGATGCTAAGATTTGCCTAAACTCTCAACCCCCTTGAATTTAGCAAAATATGTAATAATAATTACAAAACTTGGGAAAATCTACCATGCTAACTCAAGATAAAAAACTACTTTTAATTGGTCAGGTAACAGATTTAACTGGAATACCCATCAGGACAATTCGTTATTATGAGAGTTTAGGTTTAATCAATTCATTAAGACGAACAGAGGGAGGCTTTCGCCAGTTTTCATTGGATGTGCTAACTCGTCTAGCATTCATTAAAAGGGCACAAAATCTTGGTCTTAGCCTAGAAGAGATTGGTAATATTCTTCATGTTTATGACCAAGGGCAAACTCCTTGTGGTGAAATCAAAGAAAAACTTGAAGAGAAGGTCTTGCAGATCGATCGCCAAATCGATCAACTGTTAACTTTACGCTCTGAAATCAAGGGATTACTTTCAGGCTGGAAGAATATCAGCGACCATCATGAGAAGACAATTTGTCCGATTATTCAAAACACCTCTCAGGACTGACACTAATCAGGAATCAGGACTTTTATAGAGAAGAAACCACCACAACTCTAGTCCAATTAAGGCTAAACCTGCGATCGCAACACCAACTTTCAATCCCAAAGCTTGCTCAATGCGTTGAAATTGGCTAGTTTGCTCTGATGAATGGGCTGGCATTTCTGCTACTGTTACACCTGATGTTCCAGTGAGCAGCACTAAAGCTATCAGGCTTCCGCAAAGCGTTTTTTTGAACATTTGCTAAATTCCCCTGCAATTATGAGCTAATTTTTGGTTGAAAGTTACGCAATCTCAGGGCATTGCTAACAACAGACAGCGAAGAAAGAGCCATCGCCGCCCCGGCGATAATAGGATTGAGTAACCAACCAAAGATAGGGAACAGAATTCCCGCCGCAATGGGAATACCAATGACGTTGTAAATAAAGGCAAAGAAGAGATTTTGCCTGATATTGTTGATGGTAGCGCGACTAAGTTGAATAGCCGTGACAATTCCTTGCAAATCTCCAGAAATTAGGGTGATATCGCTAGCTGCGATCGCTACATCTGTTCCCGTACCAATAGCAATTCCCACATCAGCCTGTGCTAACGCTGGCGCATCATTAATGCCATCACCTACCATTGCGACAATTTTAGATTTTGGGTTTTGGATTTTGGATTTGGGAAATTTCTCTATCTCCCCTTGCAATGATTGGATAATCGCTGCCTTCTGATCTGGACGGACTTCGGCAAAGATTCGCTGGATGCCAACTTGTCTTGCGATCGCATCAGCAGTTTTACGATTGTCTCCGGTGAGCATTACTACTTCTAAGCCTAGCTTCTGTAAAGCTTTCACCACTGCTGCTGACGAAGGTTTTAGGGCATCAGCAATACCCATTATTCCTTGTAGTTCGCCATCTACAGCAATCAAAATAACTGTTTTACCAGCCGCTTCCCATACATCTTTATATTGCTGGAGAGTTATGGTGTTAATTCCAAGTTCTGTTAACCAGCGTTGTGTACCAATTTGCACAAGCTGATTTGCAACAACTGCTTGGACACCACTACCTGCATTAGCTACGAAGTTCTTTGCATCTATTAAACTCACTTCTTGAGACTGGGCGTATTTTACAACCGCTTCAGCTAAAGGATGCTCAGAATTACGTTCTACCGTTGCTGCTAATTGTAAAAGTTGGAGTTCATTACCATTAGCTGTGCCGTTGATAGTTACAAAGTCTGTAACCGTCGGTTTCCCTTGAGTCAAAGTGCCAGTTTTATCTAAAACGATGGTTTGAATTTTGTGTGCTATTTCTAAGCTGTCAGCACCCTTAATTAAAATGCCATTTTCTGCACCTTTGCCCGTCCCCACCATTACAGAAGTGGGAGTAGCTAAACCCAAAGCACAAGGACAGGCGATAATTAGTACACCCACCGTTGTCATTGTGGCTAGGGTGAGGTTGCCAGTGAAATTAAACCAAATGACGAAAGTGGCGATCGCAACGGCAATCACAGCTGGTACAAACCATCCTGTAACTCGATCTGCCAAGCGCTGAATTGGTGCTTTAGAACCTTGCGCTTGTTGCACCAATTTAACTATTTGAGCCAAAAACGTATCATTTCCAACTCGTGTCACCCGAAACTGAAATGCACCTGCACCGTTAATCGTCGCCCCAATCACCTCATCTCCTGGCTGCTTTTTAACTGGCAAACTTTCACCCGTCACCATCGCTTCATCTACCGTCGAAGCGCCTGCAATCACCTCACCATCTACCGGAATCTTTTCACCAGGACGCACTAAAATCACATCGTTGATTCTGACTTCGGCGATGGGAACATCAATTTCTTTACCATCACGGATAACTCTGGCATCTCTAGCTTGCAATCCGATGAGTTTGCGGATGGCTTCAGAAGTTTGTCCCCTAGCGCGATTTTCTAATAACCGCCCCAGCAAAATTAAGGTAATGACAATGGCGGCAACTTCGTAATAAATATGAGGAATCAAGCCTTGAGCAATAAAAAATTTCGGGAAAATGGTGACAAACAAAGAATATAGATAGGCTGCACTTGTACCCAAAGCAATCAGCGTGTCCATCGTCGCCGTATGGCGCTTGAGGGATTTCCAGCCATTCCGGTAAAAAGATCCACCACACCAGAAAACAACAGGTGTTGTCAGCACTAACTGCACCCAAGAATTTTGCAGGAAGTTTGGAATTAAAGGTAAGTTCAGCCCAGTCATCATGGGCAACGACCCCAAAAGTAGGAAAATGCTGATTACACCTCCCACCACTACCTTGAGAGAGAGTTGGCGTTGTAATGCTTGCCTACTTGCTTTTTCAGCATCATCTTCTTCAGAGAGCAATTCTTCCTGGAGTGAGTCAGAAGAGTATCCCGCAGATGCGATCGCACTTTGGATTTTCTGTAAATTCGCTAGAGAGCGATCGTATTTGATGGTAGCTTGCTCTGCTCCAAAGTTAACGTTACAGTCAATTACCCCAGAAACAGAGCGAATTGCCTTTTCGATATTGTTGGCGCAAGCGGCACAACTCATGCCTCGAAGTTTGAGTGTGAGAGTATCCATAACTAGATGAACCCCTGTGATTAGTGTGAGAGGAGCGTGAAGAAGGCAGGAGGCTCTAGAGCATTATTCCTTCTCCCTCCTGCCTGTCGTTGCTAAAAATTAAGCAACTGGATAACCCGCAGCAGCCAACGCTTCTTTAATTGCTGTTTCTGATGCTTGAGTTTCTACACTGACAAGCTTGGTTGTTGGATCAGCCTGAACCCTAGCATTGGCATCGACTGCCTGAAGTGTTTTGGTGATGGTGCTTGCACAAGCAGAACAAGCCATGTTGGGAACTGTAAGTTGGAGAGTCATAGATTTACGGGATAAAATGAACAACTTAGCCAGATTGAGCTGGATGACTGAGACGTATCCCTCACACATCAGAAATAACTGGAAAGAGAGTCGCCTTGAATTCATCCTAGACTCTCTAGCCGGCTGGAGAGTCTAGAGATTTTTAAAAGTTTTTCGTTAAACTTCAAATTTCTTTACAACTTTGGTTTGGGGCAGGGCTGTTTCATTCCCTAAATGGCTTGAAAAATCAAGGGTTATAGCGATTAAAGATTGATTATTTTTTTACCAATGTGCCGATAAAATCAACAATTTTACTGTTATTTAAGTGCTTAAAAGTTCATCTCATCGTCACCCTCACCTTTGAAAGGGGAGGGTTAGGGTGGGGTAAAACCTTGGTTAATCAGCTATTTTAGACTTGTGTGTACACCGTAGCCTTAATCAGGGAAGGTTGAGAGGGGTCAAAATAATGTGCAGCTTCACAGAGAATTGGTATTAGTTGTTGACAGTTGAGAAATCTCACTGGAGTTGCTTGAATTTATTATTTGCCGATAGCAATAACTCTTGAGCTTTTAAATAAATAGTTGTACCTTTTTCTACCTTTTCTAATTGGTTAATAATCCCGTGTAACTGACTAATTATACGATTGCGATCTAAATTTTTGGGGTCAGTGGGAATTGAAGCCATTAAGCTTTCTATTTCTCGTTGTGCCATGAAGAAAGCCTGTACAGAATCTGCCTCAGCTTGTCGTCTTACTTTGACTTGACCCAAATTACTCTCATAAGTTGCTAATAACTTTTGTGCTTCTGCATAACCTACCAAATCTTCAGAAGAAATCTGTTTTAACCGATTAATCGCTTCTGACCATAAATTTTCTATTTGTTCCCATTCGGTAACTGTGTGTGGTGGATTTTGACCAGCTTTAGCAGCTTGCCAAGAAAATTGCTGTGCTGCGGTAATTAAAGCACTGACGCGTTCATTTCCCGCTGCTAATCCCACAACTTCTTTAAAATCACGCTTGTAGGCATCTAGTTGATTTTGAGCAGTTCTTCCGGCTAAGGTTTGTCCGGGAATTTCTTCTAACTTATCCAGTGCTGAACGCCAATCTGCGATCGCCGACTTTTTATCGGTTACTGTTGTAGCAATTTGATACTGCTGTTTTGCATTCAATAATGCCTGGCTATTATCAGTGAGCAAGGTTTGAGCATTTTTTTCCTGAAAAACCTTGGCTTCTAGTTGCCCTACTTGACGACGCGCTGCATTCAGACCGTAAATGCTGAACCGCCAGTCGTACCACCAATATTTGTATTCCGGCCAATCGTTAACCAACCCAACTGGCAAGTTATCCAAATGTGTTTTTGTCTGTTGCAGTTGTTGTTCACCCAACGCCAAATCTGCCGCACTAGTGGGTTTTTCAATCAAGTATTCAGCTTGCTCAATTGATGCCAACGCCTGTCGATAGTGCTGTTCCATGCTCATGTAACTGGGTAGCAATAAAAAAGGCGCATTTTGCACCACAGTCCGGCGAATTATTGGGTAAGGTAGATTCGCCAGCCAAACCACACCTGCGGGAATACCGATAAGTATTGCTATCCATATCAACTTAGTACCTATACCTCTGTTGGCTTTGCTAGGTCTTTTTTGATGGGATATACTGCTAACCTGCCCCTGTGCTGCTATTTCCTGTTCTAATTCAGCTAGAGTTTTTGGTTGTGATGGTTTTGCTGGTTGCTTGAGTCCTATAGGTTGTTGGCTGATTACAGATGGATTTATCCCAGAAACATTTTGAGAGTTATTACGGGAAAATTTTTTAGTAATTTTGTGTAAAAAGGTCATAAATAGATTCAGTGCTTAGTTTAGTATTCCACAACTAAGCTCGAAATAAAAACAATACGTGGCTTTTTACAAAAGCTCCAAGGGTGCGATCGCTATTTTGTAGTATTTTTGTACCATAAAAAAGGGGTATCCACAGGTCATATTGATGTGCAGGTTAAGGCAGAAATGGTAGACGTTGTGGCGCGATTGAGTCCGGTATTGACGTTTAGGCGTAACTGCTAAATAAAAAGCCCCTGGTCAACGCCAGGGGTATCCATCTTTATTCCCTCATTTAGAATGGCATCTGTGAAGCTATTGTAAATCCGTACTAATGCGATAAACGCATATTAATGATGATTATTTTGCAATCAGCTAGATAGGAAGTTACTCAGTTGCATGGATAAGAGCGATGTCTACGACGGGCTGCGCCTACATTTTTTTGCAATCTCCATTCAAAACATGGGATTGTGTTCATTATCCCAACACTTGCGATCGCTCCAATGTCTGCCAGTATGTTCGCATTCAGATGCATTATCTATCCAAGGAATCGATGTAGAGTGGTACGAGTTTCCAATGGAAGCGAATAAGCTAGCACTGAATAAGGGTAATAATAAGGATAAAACTATCAATGTACAAATTGGTAGAGTGATTAAATATCCAGTAAGCAGTACAATTTTGCTATGAGTCAAAAGGAATGTACCTATTTTATTGTTTTTTTGACGAGTTTTTAAGCTAGTTCTTGAATTCGATAAATGCATAATACAACCCTATTAATGCCAGCTTATATAACAATCACATTTGATTTTTAAAAGCCAAGCTAACTGAGAACAAACCGATCGGGTTTTGCTCTCAGTCTATTTAGCAAAAATCAAATATGAGTCTTATATAAGTATGGATTTTTACGTAAGAACATTATTCAGGCTATACACTCTGATGTCAAAGGTATAAGTAATGACTTCTTAGAACTTTTAATCTTTGGGCGCAAAAAAATATTTTACATAAAAATATCTTGAAGTTTTGGCACTCGCTTTTGTGTAAATACTGACAAATTTCACTCACAGCCTTCTTTCGCCGATACAGCAAAAATACTTGTAGTTTGCTGGATATTTGTATACAGCAGTTTTTAAGTTGGTGAGGTACATAAGCTAAGTCTATTACCCAGACAGAAAGAGTGTTTTACTTCTGAATTCTGCTGTATCTGTATCTGATACCAAAATTTGGTGTAATCCTGGCAGAATAGAAGTAGCACTAATTCTTTTTTATGCCTAGAGACGATAAATCTGAAACTTCACAAAAGAGTGCATCTGCGATCATTGGTTATGAAGATTTTTTAACTGAACTAAAAACACGAATTTCTAGCGCTCAGTTACGGGCCGCAGTTGCAGTCAATAAAGAATTACTATTACTCTACTGGCAAATTGGGCGAGATATTCTGAATCGCCAACAGCAGCAGGGTTGGGGCGCAAAAGTTATCAATCGTCTGGCGGCTGACTTGCAGAAAGCTTTTCCAGAAATGAAAGGCTTTTCGCTTCGCAACCTCAAGTATATGCGGGCATTTGCCGAAGCTTATCCAGATGAGCAATTAGTGCAACAAGTTGTTGCACTAATTGCCTGGGGTCATAATGTTCGGATTTTGGATACTGTTAAAGACCAAACAGAACGCTTGTGGTATGTACAACAAACTATTCAGCATGGATGGAGTCGGAATGTTTTAGTTCACCAGATTGAAAGCAAGTTGTATTACCGTCAGGGTAAAGCAACCACTAACTTTAACCGAACTCTGCCTCAACCACAATCACAATTAGCACAGCAATTGTTGAAAGACCCCTACACTTTTGATTTTCTCAATTTAGGGGAAGATTTTTTAGAACGTGATTTGGAACGTGCTTTAATCAATCACATCCGCGATTTTTTACTAGAGTTAGGGGTTGGTTTTGGTTATTTAGGTAGTCAATACCATCTTGAAGTTGGTGGTGAAGACTTTTATATTGATTTGTTGTTTTATCACGCACGTTTACACTGCTATATAGTGATTGACCTAAAAATTGAAGAGTTCAAACCAGAGTATTCCGGTAAGATGAATTTCTATGTTAGTGCGGTGGATGATTTATTGAGGCAACCAGATGATCGGCCTACAATTGGAATGATTTTGTGCAAAAGCAAAAATAAGGTAATTGCTGAATATTCTCTGCGAGATATGCATAAGCCAATTGGTGTTTCCGTGTATCAGCTAAAAAATACTTTACCGGAAGCGTTGCAAGGAAATTTGCCAACGATTGAGCAGTTAGAAGCTGAGTTGGAAACAGTGTCAATTATTGAGAAAGTCAATGGACTCAGTGGTTCAGAAGGAAAAATGGAAGTAACCCATTATCCATTAGATGAAGCATATAAAAGGCTTAGACTACAGACAAAAAGAACTGAGTTCTCACCAGAAGAAATAAGAAACGAAGTTGCAAAAATCCGGAGCGAAATAAATGCTAATACAACTAAAGATTCTGATTTAATTTAGAGTGTATTCCAATGCAGAGGAAAATATCTTCAATCTGCTGTCAGCGCGAGACGCAAAGAAGCAGAGAGTATTTGATAACTTCTCTGTGTCTTTGCGTCTTCCATAAACAACTACTACCAAATTCGATTTCCATTTTCGTCAAGTCGTGCCTGCCGAATTACGTCGGAGATTTCTTCAGCGTCTTTAACGTGGTGAAGTGCCTTCTTTTCGCCGTTGGGTTCATCCACAACGAAGTAAGTCGGGACTGTGATTCTGTCGCCTGTAATGTCTGGTACATCATCAACAGCTGCCTGTTTAGCCTTCTCTTCAATTGATTGAGGTTTATCAGAAATTCTGTCTCCTGGATTCGCGGTTAAATTTTCTTTGTTTACGTCTAGCTCACGAGAATCCCGGTCTTCAGTTACTGGTTGATTAATTTGATTTTCTTGATTCTTATCACTCATGGCGCTTTCAGTTATTAAAATATGGAACTCGACTAACAACAGCTTAAAAAATCAAAGGCATAAAGAGTTCTTTCTCTGGAGAGAGTTTGAGAATATCTTTTGAAGAGATTTTGTGAGGAACATATCTTAGGTTATAGCCTAGCTCTGAGGCTTATAAATAACCTCATACTCCAGGAATAAATAATAATTAAAAACTACAGTTGAGGTGCAACTCTTAAAAAAGCAATTTTAATGAAAATCAACCCACAGTAAACACAAATGTACATTAATATTAATGCGATCGCACCGTAGTATATTAGTAGACCTTTGTAGGTAAATCGAATCATCATGGAAAATTCTTCTACTAATGGCAAAGTTCCAGCGAGGATAAAAACGCGCCGGGATTTTTTAACCTATATGCTAGGTACTACAGTTGCATCAGTAGCTATCGGATATCTATTTCCCAAAGTCAGCCAAAGTCGTGAGATAGACCTAGAAACCCTTTGCTCACTTTATCCAAAGAATTCACGCTGTCAAAATTATCTTCCAGGATCGGTGGCCCTGGCTGAAGACGGCAAACAAATTGAAGCTAATACACTATTAGCAACCTCAAAGCCAGGAATTCCGATTCTGGTAAAAGGTTTGCCAGATCGTAGCGTTGATTATCTGATTATTCAAGACGGGCCACAGATTGCTGAGTACGCTATCAATCCAATCTGCACCCATTTAGGATGTACAGTCAAGTGGGATCTTGAGAAGAATCACTTTATTTGTCCTTGTCACGGATCTCAATACGATTCTCAGGGTCGAGTTGTTCATGGCCCAGCTAAACGCTCGTTACCACTAATCACCGTAGTAGTCAAGCAAAACCAAATTCGTTTAGTCGATCGCAAACCTGCTCTAGATCCTCGTTAACCTAGCATTAACAAATCCAATTTAACAATGCCACCAGACTTTTTCGGCAAATTTATGAATTATAAAAGACTAACAAAAATTACTGCATGATTTAAATTTGTCGGGTAAGCTGACAACAGCAGTTTCATTCTCAAACCAATGACCACAAGTAGTCCCAAAATTTTAGCCCTGGACTTTGATGGAGTGATTTGCGACGGATTAATTGAATACTTTGAGGTAGCATGGCGTACCTACTGTGAAATTTGGTCTTCTGCTAACGACACACCGCCAGATGATTTAGCTTTGAGATTCTATCGACTAAGGCCTGTTATTGAAACGGGTTGGGAAATGCCCATTTTAATTAAAGCCTTGGTAGATGGAATTTCTGACGAAAATATTCTTCATGAATGGGTGAGCATTGCCCCACAAATTTTGTTAAATGATAAGCTCCAAGCAAGAGAAATTGGTGCAAAACTAGATAATCAACGAGATGAATGCATTACTACTGATTTAAGTGGTTGGCTGAGTCTGCATAGATTTTATCCGTCTGTAATAGAAAAAATCAAATTAACTATTGACAGTGGAGTTAAGTTATACATTGTGACAACGAAAGAAGGGCGTTTTGTACAGCAGTTGTTGCAACAGGAAGGAGTAAATTTACCACCAGAATCAATCTTTGGGAAAGAAGTTAAGCGTCCAAAATATGAAATTTTGCGAGACTTAATTCAGTCAGTAGAAGACAAGCCAGTTAGTCTCTGGTTTGTGGAAGATAGACTCAAGACATTACAGTTAGTCCAACAGCAAGCAGACCTTGAAAATGTAAAACTTTTCCTTGCAGATTGGGGCTATAATACCCAAGCCGAACGGGAAACTGCTCAAAACGATCCGCGAATTCAGTTGTTATCACTTTCTCAGTTTGCCAAAGATTTCTCAGCTTGGCTTTAATATATTAAATATCGAGTCAAAAAGAGACGTAGCAGCGTTACGTCTCTACAAGGATTCTGAATAACGCATATTTAATTTCTGACGTATTTATATAAATCAAATATGTATTTTGTCAATTTAGGTGAAATAATAACTCACAAGTATTCACTCCTCACTTTGCACTTACTTTTATGCTTGACCTAACAAAACTGGCGCGACAAATGCAGGGTTTAAGTCAGCATCTTACCTTAGAAGCTGCTGCCAGTCGTCAGCGTTTAGAACTCGCACAACAACATTTAAAAAATGCTTACCAGTCTCAACAAGATTTAATCGATCGCCAGGAAAAATGGCGCGATCGCATTCTCTTTGCTAATGCTACCCCAATTGAACCGCTAGAAACTTGCATTGATATTCCAGTTCCGCCAAAAATTCATACTGTCATCGCTACCGATGGCTCCCAAATTGCCCCCAACCATCATGAAATTGCTTACTGTTATCTGCTAAATATTGGCAGAGTCGTCTTACACTACGGACAAAATCGCCACCCACTGCTCGATAGTTTGCCAGAAGTATTTTACCGCCCAGAAGATTTATATATGTCTCGACAGTGGGGAATTAGAACTGAGGAATGGATGAGTTTTCGCCGCACTGCTTCAGAAACAACTGTGTTAGCAGAACTGGCGTGTGATGCAGCGCAAAAGGAAACGCCAGCGCTAGCGATGGTAGATGGTTCGCTAATTTACTGGTTTTTAGAACAATTGCCGATGGATGCACGCGATCGCATTTTACCCCCCATCCTAGAAGCTTGGCAGCAAATGCGTGATGCTCGAATTCCTTTAATGGGCTATCTTAGCGCCTCTCGCAGCATCGAAACAATGAACTTTTTACGGTTATCAGCTTGTCCTCATCCAGCGCCAGACTGTAAAAGCCATTGCCCAAATCAGTTAGAAAAAGTACCTTGTAAAATTTTTGAACAGTTGCGCGATACGTCTGTTTGGGCAACCAGACTCAAACCAGGACAACGTAGTACTTTATGGCGCAGCAATTCCCCCATTCTGGAACTTTACGGCGATCAAACAATTTACTTTTGCTACGTCCACGTTGGCACCGAAATCGCTCGAATCGAAGTTCCGGCATGGGTAGCGGAGAATGCAACCATGTTAGACCAAGCACTGGGACTGATGTTAGCACAAGTGCAAAAAGGATATGGCTACCCTGTAGCGATCGCTGAAGCGCATAATCAAGCAGTAGTAAAAGGTGGCGATAAAGCGCGTTTCTTTGCTCTACTTGAACAACAAATGATTAAAGCTGGTTTAAAAAATGTGGGAACTTCCTACAAAGAAGCCAGAAAACGGGGGAGTATTGCTTAAAATAATTTGTAATTCGTAATTGAATTCTTAGCTACGAATTACGCTTTGTGGTACTAATGCCTTAGCTACTTTAAGGACAATTACAGATAAAAGTTCTGATGAATTCAGTTTACGTAACACTTCTTATCTTAAATTTAAAATCTAAATGTTTACTTTACAGTTTTTTAGGGAAAACTTTATTTAGTAGAGAAATAAGCAATAACTAGCTAGTTCGCTCACTATAAAGTAGTGGATACTTATTGGATCTACATCGAGTTAACTACGTTTTTATACATAAGCGAAATAGCCTTCGCCAGAACTGATATTAGGTGAGTCTCTAGGTTGATATATCCTATCAAAATGGTTAGCCAAATTCAGTAAAAAACGCACTAACTTATTTAAACTTTTTCCAAAAATATTTATACCTAAAAAGCTGATGAAACTATTTAAATCTGAGGACAAAAAATCTGAAGAGAAATACTCTCGATTTTTCTCCCTTTCTATAGATTTATTATGTATTGCTAACTTTGATGGTTATTTTAAGTATTTAAATCCAGTATGGACAAAAACACTAGGTTGGTCAATTCAGGAACTCGTTGCTAAACCTTTTATCGAATTTATTCACCCTGAAGATCGTGAATCCACTATTGCAGCAGCTCAAAACATTACACACTCGGTAGATGCAATCAGTTTTGAAAATCGCTATCTTTGTCAGGATGGTTCTTACAAATGGCTATCGTGGAATGCGACTGGTTTTAGCGAAGAAAAGTTGATTTATGCAGTAGCTCGTGACATAACTATTAACAAAGAGAATGAAATAGCCCTAGAAAATTCTATCCAAGAATTAAAAGCTTTTAAATTTGCCTTAAATGCCCATTCACTGGTAGCTATTACTGATAGAACTGGAAGAATAACCTATGTCAATGACCTATTTTGCGAAGTTTCTAAATATTCTTCAGAAGAACTTCTAGGGCAAGATCATCGAATTATCAATTCTGGACACCACACAAAAGAATTTTTTGCAAACTTATGGAAAACTATTGCCCAAGGAAAAATATGGAAAGGAGAAATTAAAAATAAGGCTAAAGATGGAACTTTTTATTGGGTGGATACTTTGATCGCCCCAATGTTGGGACAAGATAGAAAGCCCTATCAATATGTATCGATTCGTACAGATATTACACAGCGTAAGCTTTCAGAGTTAGCTTTATTGGAGCGATCGCGCTTGTCAGTTTTGAGTGCAGAAGTCAGTTTAGCCTTATCTCAAAGTGGCACACTTCCAGAAATTTTGCAAAATTGTACAAATACTATTTCCCAATACCTTGATATCGGCTTTGTTTGTATCTGGACATTTGAACGACAGACAAACCAGCTACAATTGCAAGCTGGCGTTCATTGCACAGATATTACTTGTAGTACTTTGAGCGATACCCAAGATTTCCCAGAACATATCGCTTTAGTCAATAATATTATTGGCTTAATGATTCAAAACCATAAAGCTATTTTTAACAAAGAATTATCAATTAATAATTCAGAAAAGCTTGTCGAGTCTACATTTTCAATTTCTCGATTTTCAGCTTATCCTCTGATAGTAGAGCAGCAATTAATCGGTATAATTGCTTTATTCAGCAAGCAATTATTTACTGAACCAACTCATAACCTATTAAATTGGATTGCTAATAATATTGCTGTAGCTATTGACCGAATCTGGGCGCGAGAAGAACTCCTCAGCCGTCGGGAAGCCTTATTACTGCGTTTAGCTAGCCAAATCCGCAGTTCTCTCAACCTAGATATGATCTTAGAAACTGCTGTGAATGAAATTCGCAGCTTATTACAAATTGACCGTTGCTACTTTCTTTCTTATTTACCGCACCCATCCCAAGCAAGCTTAACTATTACCTATGAAGCACGAAATCCTAACTTAGCAAGTATGTTAGGTAGTATTCCACTGCAAAAAAGCACTTTTTTGACTAAAAATCTTCTCTCTCAAGAGCTAATTTGCATCGAAAATATTAATAGTAAATCACAAGTTGATTATGATATGCAAGAACTTTTAACTGAGTTTGGGATCACATCTCAACTAATGCTACCAGTTAAAAGTAATTCCGGGGAGATTGGGGCAATTGTTTGTAGTCATTGTAGTGGCGATCGCATTTGGAATAATAGTGAAATTAGTCTGCTACAAGCTGTTTGCGATCAACTAGCGATCGCCATCGATCATGCACAACTTTATACCCAAAGTCGCGCTGCTACTTTAGAAGCTCAAACTCAAGCTGAAAAACTCACCGAAACCTTACATAAATTGCAACAAACTCAATCTCAACTGATCCAAAATGAAAAAATGTCTAGCTTAGGACAATTAGTCGCTGGGGTTGCCCATGAAATAAACAATCCAGTTAGTTTTATTCATGGGAACTTAACCTATGCTAACGAATACTTTCAAGAGATGTTAACTCTCTTGCACCTTTATCAGCAACATTATCCCCAACCAGAAGTAGAAATAGAAAATTTCGCTGCAAAAATTGATTTAGAATTTATTACTAATGACCTTTCTAAACTCCTATCATCGATGAATATGGGGACTAATCGTATTCGTGAAATTGTTTTGGGATTGCGAAATTTTTCTCGTCATGATGAAGCGGGAAAAAAACTAGTTAACATTCATGAAGGAATTGAAAATACGTTATTAATTTTGCATCATCGCTGGAAATATAATGGAATTAGATCGGATATATGTATAGTTAAAGAATATGGTGATTTGCCCTTGGTTGATTGCTATCCTGGGCAGCTTAATCAAGTATTTATGAATATTTTAACTAATGCGATCGATGCTTTAGAAGAATCAATGGCCAGGATAAAAACAAATTATAAACCGCAAATTATAATTCATACTGAAATTTTAGAGAGTAAATTTGTTGTCATCCGAATTGCTGACAACGGATTAGGAATGGTAGAAGAGATTCAAAAGCGGTTATTTGATCCATTTTTCACGACAAAAGAGGTAGGAAAGGGAACAGGTCTCGGACTGTCAATTAGCTACCAAATTGTAGTAGAAAAACATGGTGGGATTTTGAATTGTCTATCAGAACCAGGAAAAGGCACAGAATTCTGGATTCAAATTCCAATTTAAAATATTCTACGTTTAAAAACACCACGATTTTACGCAAAGTTGTAATTTTACATTTATTTAAGAAAAAATATGTAAATAGCCCGCTGATTTGCAAGAGTCAAAAGTGTAGAGAAATTATTGACTAAAAACTATGCAAAATTTAAGGACTTTTTATTCTTTCCACAATGCCACTTGCTCTTTCAGTTCCGTCATATCCAAATAATCGTGAGCAAAAGCTTTCCATAAAAGTGGATGAGGAATAAAACTATCATATTTTTGAATTTCTGGTGCTTCTGAGGTACTTACTAAATCTTCTGAGGTAATTCTTTGTTCACACAATGAAGCAATTTCACGATAAAGATATTTAAATTTCTCCTTACCTAATTTGATTGTCAAATAATAGGGATTTACTCCACCAATACTTGTAATTTCCAATGATTCCCGAGAGTATGAGTTGAGTAATCTTTCTAAAGTGCGATAAGCAACCGTACCCATCCAAGGAAAAATACAGCATTGACCTTTTTCCAATTGCAAAATATTCTGCTTATCTAATCCAAATTGATGCGCCAATTGGCGAACTTGACATAACCGTTGCAAAGCATTTTTTTGTAAGTAACTATACTCGACATTCTCAAATAAGACTTGCTGCATTCGTTGCAAAACTTTGGTATGAATAGTCCCACCACCACCACGCCAATAAATACTAGATTTACCCTCAGCTTGTTTAACAAAAATAGCTTTTTTCTTAAAGTCAACTTCTACGACTTCCCAACTTCTGCCAGCTAAAGCAAATTGATTGCCAACAGGAAGCGGTGTGACAATACTGCCAATTTCTGTTGCACCTTGCTTAACAATATATTCTTGCTGTTCAGCGAATATAGCATAAAACTGAAATTTTCTCACCACCTTTTCTCCTGACAAACCCAGGATTAATTTACCTTGTTCAGTCTGCTGAATATGACCAATATCAATTAAATAGCGTAGTAATAGTTGTAAATCTTCTTTGTAAATCGCAGCAAAGGGTGGCAGACTAAAAATTTGTTTAGCTAGAGCATTAGCTGAAATTTCCCCTGTTGCTGTTAAAATACTCATTGTTTGGTGATAAAGCAAACTCAAAGGATATTTAATTGGTCTAATTGGTTCAATCCATTGTTCCTCTAAATAAAGTTGAATTATCGCAATACACTGTAAAAGTTGCCAGGGGATTTGTTCTGGCAGAGAAGCTTCTGATAATAGCTTCTCTTCAGCGCAGACAAAACGCATATCAGCAGCTTCACCTCTTCTACCACTGCGTCCTAAACGCTGTAAAAAGCTAGCTACAGACAAGGGTGATTCTAACTGAATCACTCGCTCTAAATGACCGATATCTATGCCTAATTCTAGAGTCAGAGTGGCGGCAGTAACAGCTGGATTGTTAGGTTCACGCATCGCATCTTCAGCAGCTTGCCGTAAACTAGCAGATATACTCCCATGATGCACATGATATATATCTGGTAATCCTTGTTCTGTGGCAATTTGTCGCAAAGATGCAATTATAGATTCGGTACGTGTGCGATTATTAGCAAATATCAGGCATTTGCGAAACTTGCTGAGGTTGAAAATATATTGTTCATCAGCTGTTGCCTCTGATTCATCTACTTCATCAGTAATATAAAAATGTTCTACAGCTAGTTTTATCTGGCGTTTTATACTATCAATTTTTGGTGTAATTACTGGCTTATCTGTTCCCGATCGCAGCCAATTTTCTGCTATTGAGTAATCACCAAGAGTTGCCGACAAACCAATACGACGCGGTTGTTTTTGCATCAACTTTGCTAAACGTTGTAATTGGCAAATAATTTGACAACCGCGTTCTGAACCCATAAAGGCGTGAATTTCATCAATGATGACAAACCTTAAATCACCAAATAAGTGAGGTAGGTCTTGATTTTTGTTAATTAGCAAACTTTCTAGAGATTCTGGGGTAATTTGGAGAATGCCTTGAGGATTTTTTAAAAGCTTGTTTTTTCGAGTTTGCGAAACATCACCGTGCCAGTGCCAAACTGGAATATCTGCTTCTTTTAGTAAGTCGTTGAGACGCTCAAATTGATCGTTAATTAAAGCTTTGATTGGACTAATATATAATGCGCCAATTGTGGCAGCAGGGTTTTCATGTAATAGAGTCAAAACTGGTAAAAAAGCTGCTTCTGTTTTACCCGCAGCAGTTGCAGCTGTAACTAGTAAGTGAGCATCAGTATCAAATATAACCTGACAAGCAGCAATTTGAACTGGTCGTAATTCAGTCCACTGGTGATGATAAATATATTCTTGGATGAAGGGTGCAAGTCGGTTAAAGGCATCGCTCATATTTTTTATGGATAAAATTTTTAGTAAAACTACTCCCTGGTATTTCATAGAGTTCCATGCTTGGAATTACCGATCGCTAAAAGCAATCGCTACTCTTAAATTTCTGCCATAGAGATTCTACGACAAGAGCATTGGTAGCAGAAGTTCCACCTGCTATGTCATATATGGAGATTGTTGCTTAATTATTTTATGTCTATTCAAGTCTACGGAATTCCCAATTGCAACACTTGCAAAAAAGCCATGATGTGGCTCCAACACAACAACATTGACCATGAATTTATCAACACCAAAGATACTCCGCCGACTCGTGAGATGATTCAAAACTGGGTAAAGTCTTTGGGTTTTGCTCCTATGCGAAACACCTCCGGTCAATCCTACCGTGCTTTAGGAGATGAAAAGAAGACTTGGGCTGATGAACAGTGGGTTGATGCATTCACTCACGATGCAATGCTGCTCAAACGTCCACTTTTCGTCAAAAATGGAACAGCTGTGCTGGTTGGCTTTAGAGATGAGGGAATAGTTCGAGAAAAATTAGATTCAGCTTAAAGAGTTCTAAGCGTTGAGTTTCCCGATAGTTAAAACTAGGGAAACTATATTATCATTGGCGACTATTATAGCGTTTCCTAATAAAATAAGTTACATCATAGCCCCCTGCCACGAAACAGCGGGCAGGGGGTTGGGGGTTGGTTTCAGTACCTACTTAACCGAGAGTCGGTATAGCGCGATCGCCTTTTTAGATTTGGTGCGATCGGAAGCCGATAGGGCCTTCACCATAATATGTTGTAGTTCCAGTTAGGGTCTTCCCACCATCACTAGATGTGACCTTGAGCGCCACTACATTCTGTCCCACACGACCGCCAATTAGCCAAATTCCACCAGGATTCCACGGCGCTGTATTACCACCCCACTGGTTTTCTACTGTGTAGTTGTTGTTGCCGACAATGTTACCTTTAAAGCCAATGGGGCCTTCACCAGAATATGTGATAGTTCCAGTAAGGGTTTTACCGCCGTCGTTCGATGTAATATCGATCGCAACAACATTTTGATTTCCGCGAGAGCCAAGTACCCAAGTTCCACCAGGATTCCACGGAGCAGATGAGCCTCCCCATTGGTTTTCCACATTATAGACACGGCCATCAACAGCAACACTCTTAAAACCGATGGGGCCTTCACCAGCATAAGTGATAGTTCCAGTCAGAGTTTTACCACCGTCGCTGGATGTAATATCGATCGCAACAACATTTTGATTTCCGCGAGAGCCAAGTACCCACGTCCCGCCGGGATTCCACGGAGCAGATGAGCCTCCCCACTGGTTTTCTACGTTGTAGTTGTCGCTCCCAGTTAAGGTAGCCTTAAAACCGATGGGGCCTTCACCAGAATATGTCGTGGTTCCAGTAAGTGTCTTGCCGTTGTCATTGGATGAAACTTTGAGTTCGACAATGCGCTGATCTGCTCTAGCTCCAATTATCCATACTCCACCAGGATTCCACGGAGCAGAGGCACCACCCCACTGATTTTGTACATTGTATAGATTATTAGCATTAATTGTTGTTGTAGTTGTCATTTTTTTTCTCCAAATTTTGATCGTTGAGTCAAAATGAATCTGTAGCAATCCGATTTGATCGCGGAAAAAACTACGCACAATTAACACTACCTTTGCCAATTTACAAGGCTTGACGTAGAACAAACCCAGATACCAAACCTTGGCAAAAGTATTGTTAAGCAGCAAGTATTAGCCTTTTATCCTGCCGTCGTTATACTAATACAAACGTAGTTAAAATTACAAGCAGATTTAATAAATTTTTAATATAAATGTATTTTGGTTTACCAAGTGAGCCATGACATAGTTAGGGATTTCCAAGAAATAAATTATCCAAATAAACGTAGACGCATTCGCAAAGCGTCTGTCTGCGACACGCTGCGCGAACGCAGAGAATCGGCTACTCTACGAGACACGCCAAAGGCGAAGCCGCAGGCTACCACAGAGGCGCAGAGAACACAGAGAGAATTTTTGCGTCAGTTTTGGGATATTTTTTATTTGGAAGTCTTTTAGTAAATCAATCTTTGAGTACAGTCCGGTGCATCAGTTATATTTATACTTGCGATCGCTTTTGTAAGTACTTTGGAAAATTTTGTCGATTTTTACTCCTATTGACTCAATGCAGATTAACATCCGTCAGTCAAACTGAAGTAATAGGGCAAGTATATCAAGTATATAAAGAGGCAAAAACCATGAATAAGCATAAGGAAACATTACGTGTCATCCTTGCTATATCTATTATTGTGGTTGGAGTAACACACTTTGTGATTCCAGAACCTTATGTCAAAATTATGCCACCGCAACTTCCTTACCCTTTAGGATTAGTTTATCTCAGTGGCTTTTATGAAATTTTGGGTGGTATTGGGTTATTAGTTCCGCCTGTAAGTCAAGCTGCTGCTTGGGGACTTATTGCGCTTTTTATTGCGGTTTTCCCTGCCAATATCAATATGGCGGTTAATCACATTCAGCTAGAACATATACCAAACTCACCTTGGGTACACGTAGTTAGACTTCCCCTTCAAGCTGTTTTAATTGCTTGGGCTTGGTGGTACACAAAATCTTCGTTTGGGGAAAAACAAGCTTCTATTATTCCTAAGTCACTGATTCCCAAGGAACTAGAATTAAAATAAGTGCGTTTTTTTATATCTGAATCATGCGCCTTACAACTTTGTTTGGAATAACACTCTCGTTAGCAATAGGCATTGGAGAAGTTACGCTGCCGGTGACTCAAGCTGTGCAGCTTAGAGATGGACTAGTCTATTTCGTCCAACCGCCAACACTTGTTGAAGCGACAACTACTTACAAAGAGGTGGATGTTTTAAGCGCAACTTACTATTTCACTATCAATGTGCCGGAAAATGCTGGAGAATCTCTCCAGAAGGTAATGATCGCCCAAAAAGAGGGGTCGGAAAACATCCGCTACCGTCTTGATGATACCCGTGCATTTATCGGAACACGCGATCGCAAAGAAACGCAACTGAAACTAGGCTCAGTCACAAACGACCGCAAGACACGCACGGTTTCTGTAAACTTTGACCCACCTGTGACTCCAGGACAGACAATTACCATCGCTCTCCGCCCTGTAAGTAATCCAAGCTTTTCTGGTGTTTACTTATTGGGTGTTACAGCATTCCCTGTGGGTGAAAAATCTCACGGTCAATTTCTTGGCTTTGGACGGTTTCAGTTTTACAGCAATAGAGGAAGTTGGTGGTTCCGATAGAGGGAATAGGGGATAGGGAATGGGGAATATTTTCTACAAGTACGGCGTTGGGAATGGGTGTGGAAATATTTGTCAGATGTGTGGAGAAGTTTTTGCATTCATTGAGTAGGTGTAAATTAGCTGTTTTTTTACCCTGTTTAATTTACACCCAACTTTCCCAAGAAATTTCTCTGACTTGTCGCATTCGCTCAAAGTCACTATCAGATGAAACAAGAGTCAATGAATGACGTAAAACTGTAGCAGCTATCCAGAGGTCATTTTCACTAATGCCTATGGTATTTAGTTTGGTTGTTTTACGTTTATTTTTTTCTTTTGGGCCGAATTGTTTGATAATTTCTGATTTAAAATCACCGTAGATTTCTGTTGTTTCTTTGTCGATTCCGTATAGGTTAATTCGGTTGAGAAATGCATTAATTTTTATTAAATTAGCAGCTTTTTGATGTGAGTTTTGTGCCATAAAGTGCAACTCCCCAGCAACAATAACACTGGTTGCTAATTGTACCTGACCAAGCGATCGCAAGTGATTTACAACGCTAGGCACACCTTCCATCAAGAAAGAACAGTGATTAGTATCTAGTAGATACATAATTAAAATTCTAGAGGTATCCGGCTGTCATGAACTAGTTGCAGGCATTCTCTAATATCTGAACCTTCCCAACTGCCCACAAATTCTAATAAATCTTCAGCAGTAGAACCTGTTAAAGTATGCTCTGTTGTAAGCGTTTGAGCAGGTTGACTATCTGAAGATATACTATTTTTTTCATGTTTGGCTTGCAAAGATTGCACAAAATCTAAAATTTCCTGTAACAAGGGTTCAGGTAATTTTTCTAGTTCTTGATTAATTTGTTCCTTAGTAGTCATTATTGTCCCTGTGTTTACAAGGTTGAGAAACTGGGTATTGATTTATATATTATCTAATATTGAAATATTGATTTCGGCTTTTTGTGTTTGCGAAGCGTGCGCCTTAATGCCTTGCCTATTTAAACAGTGCCAGGTAACGAAAAGCTAGAACCCGCAAGGCTTCGTGGAATATATCTTGTTCACAAAGTTTTACAAATCTCGAAAACCTTTATAGATTACAATTTACAAGTCTGGACGCAAGAGAAGAAAGCACCAAAGGGAAAGAAAATTGCCTTCAATCTTCCGAATCCTCATATCTCGCCCATGCGTGGGGAGATGCCCCTGCGCTGAGTCTCGCGAATAGTTGTATTCGTTTATCTCTAGCCAGCGACTTTTATTGCGCCATCCTAAGCGATCGCCCAAAAGACACTCCGCTTCATAATCTACTTTGCCACCGCATTCTAGCCAAATGCGTTTTTGTACGCTAAAGCCAAAATGACCATTGCTGTATTTTACCCACAATTGGTCAATTGTGCGTAAGTCTGTGCAGGGAAAATTTTCAATTGATTCATAATCAAGCCAGCCTTGCTGTTCTTTTTTGGCTGCTTTCAGCATGACTCTGGTAGTTTCTTCGTCTGCTGCTTTCCATTGACCCGCTTTGAGTAAATTCTCTAGGTTTTGGTAATTTACCCCCACATCTGAAGCTAATATCAATACTTCTACTTCTATACTCTTAATTTCTACAAAATACTTCCCCTGTTGCAAGGAGGAGAGTAAATTCAACCACTCTTCCATTGTCTGGGGTCGATCTTTTGCCTCTAATGCCATGCCTTGCAGAATTGCTTGATTTACCGCATAGCTAAGACTGGAGACAAGTTGCTTTGGTGGTACTAATTTCTCTTGTTCATACTTGCGGTCAAAGGAATTGGTGGGGCGTTGTCCAGTGATGGCATAGTACAAAGATCCAGCCAAGCAGTAGATATCAACTGTTGGGTGACGAATTCCTTTCCGTGTTAACTCATAAGGTGCGAATGCTTTGTTCCCAAAAGACCTAGACAGGGTACTCGGTGGGGACATATCGCCTGCAATACCAAAGTCTATCAACACGGCTTTGCCTGAGTTAGGAATCCCTGAATTAAAATTGAGCATAATATTGGGAGGAGTGACATCAAGATGAAAAACTCCTTTTTTATGTACATCTACCAAAGCTAAACCCATTTGGTGGATGTATTTTACAGCTTCAGTTTCAGGTAATTTCCCTTGGCGTTGCACATATTCCCATAAACTCTCACCTGCTATATATTGCATTTCTAAGCAGTAGCGACCATCTTCTTCAACAAAAAAGTCGAATACTTGCACAATATGCGGATGTGAGTCTCTACAACACATTGCTAGCATCTGTGCTTCTTTTTTGAAGCGTTCAACATACTTGGGATAGTCTGGATCTCGTTGAACGCTAATGTTAGGGGTTTTGATCACGACTCGGCGGTTTAGCTTGGTATGCATTGCTTGGTAGGTAAGTGCAAAACCACCACCACCCAAGTATTTTTCTATTTTGTATTTGCCGTTGTATATTAGCTGTCCGTCTTGCCAGAACATACGCCCAGATTTATTAATGGCTAATGTTGATTGTGACACGCTTTTTCTGAGTTCTCGTGGTTGGCGTTGCTGAATAAGCTCACGCAGAGGCGCAGAGAGGCTGACTTTTCACGGCATCCGGAAAACCTCTCTCTAAATCTCTCTCCTAAAAGGAGAGAGACTTTGAATTTCCCGCTTCCTGCATCGGGAAGGGGGTTAGGTTTTTCGTGGACTTTTCCACATAACGTGAAAAATCAGGCAGAGAGGAAGGTTGAGGTTTTCTGGCTACTGCTGAACTAACTTTTGGAGTCGCAAAAGCTACTAATGCGACTTGAAAACTAACTTTTGGAGTCGCAAAAGCTACTAATGTGACTTGAAAACTAACTTTTGGAGTCGCAAAAGCTACTAATGCGACTTGAAAACCAACTTTTGGAGTCGCAAAAGCTACTAATGCGACTTGAAAACTAACTTTTGGAGTCGCAAAAGCTACTAATGCGACTCTAAAACTAACTTTTGCGTAAGTCTAGCCTATTACCTATTTTGTGGTTTAGCGGAAGATGATGGCGTTTGTTGTGTTGGGGGATTGATAGGTGCTGATTTGTCTGGGAACCAATCTTTGAATAAATCTGTGCCGTCTTTGACTCCTGATATCAAGGCTGCAAATAATGCTAATACACCCATAATCTCTAATATCCACGCCCACAAGGGTTGTGTCCAAGGAAGTTTGGGAAGAGAAAAACCTGCTGTTTTGAAACCCAATTCCATTAACCAGTCTTCTACTGTTTCGGGACGGTTGTCGGGTTGTAGTTCCATTGCGTGGAGAATTGCTTGATTGACGCGATCGCTAATTTTATCATTCAATTCTTTCGGCGGAATTAAACGCTTATTGTTATCTTGGCGCTCAATTGCACTTTCTGGCAGTTTTCCTGTTAATAAAAGATATAAAGTTGCCGCAAGAGAATAAATATCAGTCCAAGGTTTACGCCGCGCCTGTTGTCTAGGAGAGTTGGAATACAGTTCAATTGGTGTAAATTTGTCAACCAAGTTACCGCGACTTGACACTGGGTTATCAACAAATCTTCGTGCTAAGTCGAAGTTTATCAAAACAACCTGATGCGTACCCGACCGCAAAATGATATTTTCTGGTTTCACATTTCGATGTAAAAATCCTTGTTCATGAACTACTATGAGTGCTTTTCCAATGTGCTGGATATAGTTTAGGGCTTCTTTTTCAGGGAGAAATCCTCGCGGTTGAACAATCTTGGCTAAATTATCTCCTGGAATATGCTCCATGACCATGCATTTTAAATTACCTTCCTCGAAGGTATCAATGACTTGGACAATATTCGGATGTTTGCATATTGCTAGTTTACGGGATTCATCTGCAAAACCTGATTTTAAGCGATCGCGGTCTTCGTTACTTAATTGATTGAGCAAATTGGAATCCAATGTTTTAATTACAACATTCTTGCCATCCCGATCCTCAGCAAGATAAGTAATAGCGAAGTTCCCCTGTCCTAACTGTTGTTTAATTTCATACCGATCGCGGTGTAACTTTTGTCCAGATACCCAAGTCATTAGTTGATTATCTCAGAGACTTGTATTAATTTTTGCATATAGCAATTCTCCTGTGGATGTAATACAGCTTCTCTCAACAAACGTTCTGTAGCTTGTACCCTGACATCTAATAGTGAAGCTGTTATGCTTCAAAAAATATAATATGACGCGATCGCAGAAGTTGTGTTATAAAAACGGGCAAAGTCTTACAAAATACGAAAATCTTTACTGTGAAGCTTTTGCGGTAAATGCGTAATTTTTACACCAATGGAATCAAATGCTACTGTAAGCAATCAAGCTTTAGCGTTTAATCATCAGTAATCTTTAAAAAATTGCAAAAATAATGTTAAGTATACCTATTAACTTAAATTTACCTCGTACACCCCATTTAATAACTTCCTTACCTGGGCCTCGCGCTCAAGCAATTGTACAACGCGATCGCGCCGTAACTTCTCCTTCTTATACCCGCGATTACCCGTTAGTTGTATCTCGCGGTCAGGGCTGTATGGTGGAAGATGTGGATGGCAATGTATTTCTGGATATGACCGCAGGTATTGCCGTCACCGCCACCGGACACGCCCACCCGGAAGTCGTCAAAGCAATTCAAGAACAGTCGGCGCGTCTGTTGCACATGTCAGGGACAGATTTTTATTATGAGCCGATGGTGGAACTAGCGGAACAATTAGCAATTCGCGCTCCCTTTCCCCAGCCACAGAGTAATGCTGTGTTTCCCGCAAAGATATTTTTCACCAATTCCGGGGCAGAATCCAACGAAGGAGCAATCAAACTAGCTCGATATTACACCAAGCGATCGCTAATTGTGGCATTCTTAGGTGCATTTCACGGACGCACTTATGGGGCAATGTCTCTGACTGGTTCCAAAGCAGTGCAACGAGCTAATTTTGGGCCTTTAGTTCCTGGCGTTACTCATATCCCCTACGGCACTCACGCCAGCTTAGATTATCTGGAACAACAGTTATTTTGCACAATTTTACCACCGCAAGAAGTAGCGGCGATTGTAGTCGAAGCGATTCAAGGAGAGGGTGGATATATCGTACCTGAAGATGGTTTTTTGAAACGGATTCGGGAGATATGCGATCGCCACGGTATTCTGATGGTAGTGGATGAAGTGCAAGCGGGGATGGGGCGGACTGGTCGCTTATTTGCGATCGAGCATTGGGGTGTGATGCCTGATATCATTACTACTGCTAAAGGTATCGCCAGTGGTTTGCCATTAGGAGCGATACTAGCTAGACCAGAGTTAATGACTTGGCCTCCTGGTTCTCACGCTACTACATTTGGCGGTAATCCTGTAGCTTGTGCTGCTGGTATTGCCACACTGCGATTGCTAGAAAGTGGTTTGATGGCAAACGCTACCCAAATGGGAGAATTATTACAAGCTAGTCTTACCCAGTTGCATCAAAGATTTCCGAGAGTATCGCCGCCACGAGGTAAGGGATTGATGGTAGCGGTAGATTTATTGGATGAACAGGGTAATCTTGATTATAAATTGCGCGATCGCATTATCCAAGAAGCTTTTTTACGCGGTTTATTATTGCTAGGTTGCGGTAAAGCCGCAATTCGTTTCTGTCCCCCTCTAGTTATCGACAGTGACCAAATTCAGATAGCCCTTCAGATTATCAGCGAGATTTTAAGTTCTTAAAAGATGACAAATGACCAATGACCAATGACCAATGACAAATAATAAATGACAAATGACAAATAAAATAGCCCTTAATTTATGGAAATTACTTTGGCAAGAATATAGCACCAGGGTAAATCATGCTCGTATCTACCAGGAAATGATTACTACTGCGGGTGGCACTGTCGCCAATGACCACATCGCTTTTCGCTCATTGCGTTTATTAGTAGATACTCCACAGGGTCAACTTAACTTAGGAATTGATTACCTCGCACAACTTGCAGAAGCTTTGGGTTACGTGGCGGCTGGAGAGTATACTTTTGCTCAAACTCATTTGTACGCTCGTCATTATCGTCATCCGCAGCAAGAGGAATTTAACTTACCCAAGCTGTTTATCAGTGAGTTGATTGTCGATGAATTGCCTCCTAATATTGCCCAACTCATCTCTAAAACAGTATCTTCAATCCCAAAGGAACTGACCTCACCCCTTATTCTTCTACAAAAAGACGCGAATATTGAAACCATCGCCGAACAACTCCAACAAGTTTTTACCCGTCCTTGGCAACCTCCGCAGCATTCTGTTGTCGAAGAGGTGAATAAGGTTACTCAATATGGGGCTTGGGTGTTGCTGCACGGTTATGCTGTCAACCACTTTACAGGCTACGTTAATGGACAGAATACTCCAGAATATCCAGACATTGATACTACCGCTAGTGCTTTGGCTAACCTGGGTGTACCAATGAAAGCAGAGATAGAGGGTAATGTTGCTTGTGGTTTGCGGCAAACTGCAACTCAAGCAGTAACGGAAATGGTGACGGTGTTAGATGATAACAGTGGTGCGGAAATTCAAATCCCTTGGACTTACGCCTATTATGAAATTGCCCAGCGCTATCTAATAGATGTGGAACCTGGAAAGCAGGTACTTTTTGATGCTTTTTTAGGAAGTAATGCCCAGCAATTGTTTGAAATGACTCGTCTTTCTAAGTAGCCGAGAGTTGTTACTAAAGGATTCAATTTCAAAATTTCGAACTAGTAGTTTCGTGTTGGAACTACGCTTGCAAGATAAAATCTAATGTCGTGAGAGTTGGCGCACCAGTTAGAGTCGCAAATAGACCACCATTGCCAAAACCCGCCGCGCTGCCATTTTGGTTGTAAAACAACTGTCCACTCACAGGATCGTACACAATTTTCGCCGTGCTAGTGCCTGCTAAATTAGTGAGTTGAAAATCATTGGCGTTACTAAAACCATTTCCCGCAACAGAGGTAATGGCACTAAAGGAAGTTATATCCAGTACAATCTTGTCACCTTCAGAACTATTAAAGTCACTAATGGTATTTACTAGAAGAGTAGAAAGTCTGTAAGAATCGTTTTTGTACACAAATATATCAGCACCTGCACCGCCAACGAGAGTATCATAGTCTTCACCACCAATGAGGGTATCATTACCAGCGCCGCCTCGTAGCAAATCGTTGCCACTCTTGCCGTCGATGATGTCATCACCTCCCTGACCATTAATCACATCATTGGAATTGTAAAAACCTGTGATGTTATTGTTAAGGTCATTGAGGAATGTTACCGTGTTCTTATTAAACAAGTTAGTTTGAGTGGAGTTGGCATCGAAGACATCAAAACTGTCAGTGATATTAGTCTGTCCATCAAACAGGATATTGCCGATCGCAGCTCTGCTACCTAATACTGGTAAATTATCCAAGTATTCTAATTTGAAGTCTTGCAGGATGGCTTTGGTGTTGGCGATATCTTCAAAAGTGACTTCTAGATTGTTACCATTTTGAGTTAATTGCAGATTTCTAGCAGTCAATCCCAATCCTGTAAAGTTCAGGGTGTCAACTTGAGAAATCACCCCCGATGAAGGATTTGTGCCTTTGCCAATGCCACCAAAGTCGGTGATGGTGTCGATACCATCGCCAGGGAGAAAGATAAATTTATCTTCACCACCTTTGCCTGTGAGGATATCGTTACTAGCTTTCCCATCGATAATGTTGTTGTTGAGTGTGCCGATGAAGATATCTGCACTCTTAGTTCCCGTGATGAATTTTTGGACAAAACCCAATGTGGTAGTTGCTACTGCACTGGTATTACTAAAACCTTGCCCGTCATTAACGACAAACTCAATTGTAGTGTTAGCAGTAGCGGCAGCAGTATTGTTGTAGGTAAGGCTGTTAAGAACTTGTCGGTAATTGGCAATGGTATCTGTGCCGCTCAGGGTGAGAGTACCCGTGGTGGAGTTGTAGGTAGAAGTGATGTTACCAATGGCAGTGGCATTAAGACTTTCGGCTGCGCCATTAAAAAGATTAGTAATGGTAATGGTGACACCAGCTAAGGTAGTATTGTTGTCACTTAGGGTGAAATTGCGATCGAGGATGGAGACGGGAGTACCGCTAAAGGTAGTGCTAAAATCAATTCCCTCTGAATTGCCGTTGAGGTCGAGTACGGGAGCGCAGTTGCCAAACACCACGTAGCTATTCTTGTCTGAGCCATAATTTCCGCTGAAGTCGCCATCTAGTGAGCTGAGAATTAGGTCGTCGATGCCGTCACTGTTGATATCTCCCGCACGGCTGCTGACAGAGGAGCTAAATAAGCTACCTCCGGCGCCTTTGATGGTAAAGCCATTAGTGCCGTTGAGTGTAGAGAGATTAAATTGGGCACGAAAACCGTCCTTGCTACCAAACACCACGTAGCTCTCCCCTAAACCCCCTCCCCCGATAATCAGGTCATCCATGCCGTCGCCGTTGATATCTCCGGCACTGCTGACAGACCTACCTGAGTAGTCAACTATATTAGTGCCGTTGATGACAAAGCCATTAGTGCCGTTGAGAGTAGAGAGATTGAATTGAGCATCAAAACCGCCCTTGCTGCCAAACACCACGTAGCTCTGCCCTGAGAAGTCGCCGTTGGGGCTGGCACTTGGTGCCCCGATAATCAAGTCGTCGATGCCGTCGCCGTTGATGTCTCCGGCACTAGTGACAGACCAGCCTAGACGGTCTTCTTGATTGATGCCGTTGATAATAAAGCCATTAGTGCCGTTGAGGGTGGAGAGATTGAATTGGGCATCAAAATTGCCCTTACTGCCAAACACCACGTAGCTCTGCCCTGAATTGTATAAGCCGTTGGAGTCGGCAAGTAATGCCCCGATAATCAGGTCGTCGATGCCGTCACCGTTGATGTCTCCCGTACTGCTGACAGACCAGCCTGAGAAGTCACCTTCATTGATGCCGTTGATGGCAAAGCCATTAGTGCCGTTGAGAGTGGAGAGATTGAATTGGGTATCAAAACTGTCCTTGCTGCCAAACACCACGTAGCTCTGCCCTGAGAAGTCGCCGTTAGGGTCAGCAAAGCGTGCCCCGATAATTAAGTCGTCGATGCCGTCACCGTTGATGTCTCCCGCACTGCTGAGAGACCAGCCTAAACCGTCACCTTCATTGATGCCGTTGATAGTAAAGCCATTAGTGCCATTGAGGGTTGAGAGATTGAATTGGGCATCAAAATCGTTCTTGCTGCCAAACACCACGTAGCTCTGCCCTGAATCGGAGCCGTTGGGCGAGGCACTAAATGCCCCAATAATCACATCGTCGATGCCGTCGCCGTTGATGTCTCCCGCATTGCTGACAGAGCCTAAGAAGTCACCTTCATTGATGCCGTTGATAGTAAAGCCATTAGTGCCGTTGAGAGTAGAGAGGTTAAATTGGGCACCAAAATCGTTCTTGCTGCCAAACACCACGTAGCTCTGCCCTGAATTGTATAAGCCGTTGGGGGAAGCAAGGAATGCCCCGATAATCACATCGTCGATGCCGTCGCTGTTGATGTCTCCCGCATTGCTGACAGAACTGCGCGCACTGTCACTTATATTGATTTCGTTAATAGCAAAGCCCTGAGTGGCGTTGAGATTTGAAAGGTTAAAAGTTGAATTTGCCATGAGTTCGTCCCTTTGTTTGTACAATTAAAAATTTCAACAATCAACAGGGGTTGCCACAGTGGTACAAATCTGAACTCGCCGTTTGCTGTTCCAAGCTTGGAACACCTATGTTTTAGGCAAACTATGCTTGCAAGACAAAATCAGATTCGGTGAGAGTTGGCGCATCAGTTAGAGTTGCAAATAAACCACCACTGCCAAAACCAGCCGCGCTGCCATTTTGGTTGTAGAACAACTGCCCACTCACAGCGTCATACACAATTTTTGCTGTGCTAGTCCCGGCTGAAGTTGTGATTTTAAAATCACTCTTGTTACTAAAACCTGTTCCGGCAGTAGAAGCGATCGCACCAAAGGTAGTCTTATCCAGTAAAATCTTGTCACCTTGGGATCTGTTAAAGTCACTAATGGTATCTACACCAATTGCAGAGCCGTTAAAAGCAGCATTAGTGCTGTAAAGGAATATATCAGCACCAGCACAGCCAACGAGAGTATCATTACCTGCACTACCAATGAGGGTATCATTGCCAGCGCCACCACGTAGATAATCGTTGCCACTCTTACCATCGATGATGTCATCACCTCCCTGACCATTAATCACATCATCGGAGTTGTCAAAACCTGTGATGTCATTGTTAAGGTCATTGAGGAAAGTCACTGTGTTTTTGTTAAATAAGTTAGTTTGAGTGGAGTTAGCATCGAAGACATCGAAACTGTCAGCTATGTTAGTCTGTCCATCAAACAGGATATTGCCTATAGCAGTTCTGCTATTTGACGCTGGTAAATTATCCAGCTTTTCTAATTGAAAGTTTTCCAGGATGACTTTGGTATTGATTGTATCTTCAAAAGTGACTTCTAGATTGTTACTATTTTGAGTTAATTGCAGATTCTTAGCAGTCAATCCACTACCTGTAAATTCCAACGTGTCCACTTGAGGAATTACTGCTGGTAAAGCTTTTGAACCTTTGCCTACACCGCTAAAGTCGGTGATAATGTCGATGCCATCGCCAGGGTTAAAGATAAATCTATCTTGACCATCCAATCCCTCAATGATGTTATTGTTGGGTGTACCGATGAGAATATCTGCACCAGGAGTTCCGGTGATGAATTTCTGGCCACCCAAGCTAGTTATTGCCACTGCACTGGTGTTACTGAAACCTTGCCCGTCATCAATGACAAACTCAATTATGGTGTTAACAGTAGTGGCAGCAGTATTGTTGTAAGTAAGGCTGTTGAGAACTTGTCGGTAATTGGCAATGGTATCATTGCCGTTCAGGGTAAGAGTACCTGTGGTGATGTTGTAGGTAGAGGTGATGTTACCAATGGCAGTGGCATTGAGACTTTCGGCTGCGCCATTTAAGAGATTGGTAATGGTGATGGTAGCACCAGCTAGGGTAGTGTTGTTATCGCTCAGGGTGAAGTTAGGATCGACAATGGAGACCGGAGTGCCGCTAAAAGTGGTGCTAAAATTAATTCCTGAAGAGTTGCCGTTCAGGTCGAGGACAGGAGCGCTGTTGCCAAACACCGTATAACCGTAACCTCCTCGCCCCCCGATAATCAGATCGTCAAGACCATCGCCGTTGATGTCTCCCGCACCGCTGACAGACCTGCTTGGTGAGTAGAAATCTTGATTAATGCTTTTAATGACAAAGCCGTTAGTGCCGTTGAGGCTGGAAAGATCAAAACTGGCAGCAAAACCAGACTTACTGCCAAATACCACGTAGCTCTGACCTGCACTATTTGACCCGATAATCACGTCGTCGATACCGTCGCCATTAACGTCTCCGGCACTGCTGACAGAGATGCCTAATTGATCGCCCTCATTGACGCCGTTGATGGTAAAACCATTAGTACCATTCAGGTCAGAGAAGTTGAGTTGGGTATCAAAACCAGACTTACTGCCAAACACCACGTAGCTCTGCCCTGAGAAGGTGTTGGAGGAGGATATATCATACGCCCCGATAATCAGGTCGTCGATGCCGTCACCATTAATGTCTCCCGCACTGCTAACAGAGATACCTGAGTCGATGCCGTTAATCACAAAGCCGTTAGTACCGTTGAGGGTGGAGAGGTCAAGGCTGCCACTAAAATCTTTTTTGCTGCCAAATACTACGTAGCTCGTCCCTAAGAAGCGGCCGTTGGCGTCGCTACCTCTTGACGTCATAATTAGGTCGTCAATGCCATCGCCGTTGATGTCTCCCGCACCGCTGACAGAGTAGCCTAAATCGATGCCGTTGATGATAAAGCCGTTAGTACCGTTGAGGTTGGAAAGGTCAAAGCTGGCACTAAAATCTTTTTTGCTGCCAAACACCACGTAACTCTGCCCTGAAAAGTAGCCATTGGGAGAAGAAGCTGGCGGTGGTGCCCCAATAATCAGGTCGTCAAGACCATCGCCGTTAATGTCTCCTGCACTGCTGACGGACTTGCCTGATGATGACAAAAAACCTGGATTGATACCATTGATGGTAAAGCCGTTAAGACCGTTGAGGGTGGAGAGATCAAAGCTGGCACTAAAATCTTCCTTGCTGCCAAAAACTACGTAGCTTTGCCCTGAGTTCGGCCCGTTGGGGGAGGCACCCTTTGCCATTATAATCAGGTCGTCAAGACCGTCACCGTTGATGTCTCCCGCACTGCTGACAGGATTGCCTAAGAAATCATGTGGATTGATACCGTTGATGGCAAAGCCATTAGTGCCGTTAAGGGTGGAGACGTTTAGTTGAGCATCAAAACCCCCCTGTCTGCCAAACACTACGTAGCTCTTTCCCGAATAGTTGCCGTTGGGTGAGGCGTCTGGTGCCCCAATAATCAGATCGTCAAAACCGTCGCCGTTGATGTCTCCCGCACTGCTGACAGAGAAGCCTAAGTCGTCACCTTCATTGATGCCGCTGATGGCAAAGCCGTTAGTGCCGTTGAGATCCGAAAAGTTAAAAGTTGAATTTGCCATCATTTCTTCAGTGTTAGTTTTTATGAGTTATTTTTTGTTAGTCACGATCGAAGACACTAGTGCCGCAAAGCGGAAGTCAAAAGTATTATGGAATGGGTTTTTTAGGGATTTTAAATAATTGCTCTATTTACGCCGTGGCGTACTAGAAGGCTGAGTAACAAGCTGCTCTAAATTCTTGTAAAAAATCCTAATACAATTTGCTTTCTTCACCTCTCCCCCACTGGCATTACATTGCCAATTTGTGACTGCATTATAGATTGTGCGATGTCTACGACGGGCTACGTCTACGCACCAGATATTTTCTAATTGGCTACAACTCTATTAATATCCCCCTGTTTATCCTCTGTGATACTCTTTTCCTGCCACATCCAACCAATAGGGGGAATTGAATAATTCGTAATTCATAATTAGGAAGTTTAATCACGAATTACAAGCTTACAGTTATAAATTCTATTGATAGCGGTCTTTTGATATCAGCTAGTCAAACGATTTAATTTTGTAAGCAAAAATTACTTTAATACTTTAATAACTGTTAAATCACTTAAATACTCTAATGAATATATAAGCATTGTCAATAGGCTAAGTGTAATTTTGATAAAGTTAGAATGAATTTTAGGAAGTGGTATATAAAGTTTTTACTTAGGCGTAGCCTGTAGTCGATATTGCAATCTTCTTACAGATTATCTTGAGGAAGCAAATTCAACATTTGCGCGTTTATTGGCTAAAACTTGGGTTCAACACAACTTAAATTACAGCGTTAGTAAGGAAAATAATGATTTTACTAGCCAAAATGGTAATTTTGTAACGAAAATTTTGATGTTAGTAACAAAAATAATGATTTTACTAACTAAAATGGTAATTTTATGATGAAAATTATAATGTTTGTTACAAAAAGAATTACTTTACTAACCAAAATGATTATTTTGTAACTAAATTTCTATTTTTAGTTACAAAAATTGCAACTTGAGTTACCAAAGTCGCAATTTTTATAACTAAAACTAGGGCTGATGTTCAGAAAGTATCGCGCTTTGCCAGATATTGGTACATCTGCCAACGGGCATCTACCTCAGTTTGCGCTTGTTCTAACAAGTGCTTGGCTACGTCGGGTTTGCTCTTGGTGAGCATTTTGAAGCGATTTTCTTGATACATCGAATGTTCTACAGATTGCGTAGGCGATCGCATATCTAATTGCAAAGGATTTTTACCCTGGTTAAGCAACTCTGGATTATGCCGATACAGCAACCAACGACCTGATTCTACCAGAGTTTTTTGATGATTCATCCCTGTGGTCATGTTGATGCCGTGGGCGATGCAATGACTATAAGCAATAATCAGTGACGGGCCATCATAAGCTTCTGCTTCCAAAAATGCTTTCAGGGTATGTTCATCTCTAGCACCAAGGGCTACACTCGCTACGTAGACATTTCCGTAGGTCATGGCAATCATCCCTAAGTCTTTCTTTGGTGCTGGCTTACCACTGGCGGCATATTTGGCAACTGCGGCTCGTGGCGTAGCTTTGGAAGATTGACCGCCTGTATTAGAATACACTTCTGTATCCATCACCAAGATGTTGACATTGCGACCACTAGCAATTACATGATCGATACCGCCAAAGTCAATATCATAAGCCCAACCGTCACCGCCAACAATCCAGACGCTTTTTCTCACCAAGTAATCGGCAAGGGATTTGAGAGTTTGGATTTTAGATTTTAGATTAGGATCGAAAGTTACGATTTGATCTAACTTCTGCTGCAACAGTTCTATTCTTTCACGCTGTTCCCAAATGTCAGCTTCGGATTTTTGTTCAGCTTTGAGAATGGAGTAAACAAGGTTTTCATCTATTTCACTCCCCAACTGTTGCAACAATTCCGCCGCAAACTCGGCTTGTTTATCAAGGGAGAGGCGGAAGCCAAAACCGAATTCGGCGTTATCTTCAAATAGATTATTAGACCATGCGGGGCCGCGTCCTTGGGCGTTGGTTGTCCAAGGAGTGGTGGGAAGATTGCCACCATAAATTGAGGAACAACCTGTAGCATTGGCGATGACGGCGCGATCGCCAAACAATTGTGTTAATAGTTTTAAATAAGGTGTTTCACCACAACCTGCACAAGCACCAGAGAATTCAAATAAAGGTTCTTGCAGTTGTTGTTGGCGAATCTGGTTTAATTTTAGCGATCGCCTGTCAGGATTAGGTAAACTCAAAAAGAAATCCCAGTTTTTTCGCTCTTGCTCTTGCAATGGCAACTGCTGTGCCATGTTAATCGCTTTCAGCGATGGCTCAGATTTATTTTTAGCAGGGCAAATATTTACACAAATAGTGCATCCCGTGCAATCTTCTGGGGCAACTTGAATGGTAAATTTTTGATTGGCAAAGTCTTTATCTTTTGCACCCGTTGACTTAAAGGTTTCTGGTGCATTAACTAACTCATCCACTTGATAAGCCTTGGCACGGATGGCACTGTGGGGACAAACCATGACGCACTTGCCACACTGAACGCAGACATCTGGTTCCCACACAGGTATCTCTTCGGCAACGTTACGTTTTTCCCACTTGGCAGTACCTACGGGAAAGGTGCCATCAACTGGTAGTGTGCTAACAGGTAAGTCATCACCTTCCCAAATCATGATTTTGCCTAGAACTTCTCGCACAAATTCGGGAGCGGAGTTAAGAGGAGAGTTAGGTGTTAGGAGTGAGGAGTTAGGAATGTGGATTGTTTGGGGGACATCTACTTTATGCAAGTTGGCTAGAGTGTTGTCTACAGCTTGCAGGTTCATGCGGACAACTTCTACGCCTTTTTTACCATAAGTCTTTTCAATCGCTTGTTTGATTTTAGCGATCGCTTCTTCTTGCGGCAAGACACCCGCTAAGGCAAAGAAGCATACCTGCATAATGGTGTTAATTCTGCCACCCATGCCACTTTCACGGGCAACCTGGCTAGCGTTAATTACGTATAACTTCAAATGCTTGTCGATAATTTGCTGCTGCACCTTCAGCGGCAGATATTCCCAGACGGTATCTGCATTGTATGGGCTGTTAAGCAGCAAAGTCGCTCCAGGAATAGCAGCCTTCAAAATATCTATGCGTTCCAGAAATCCCCAGTGATGACAACCAATAAAGTTGGCTTGGTCAATTAGGTAGGTGGAGCGAATTGGCTCTTTACCGAAGCGTAGGTGAGAGACGGTCATTGAGCCAGATTTTTTGGAGTCAAAAACAAAGTAGCCTTGGGCATAATTGTCGGTTTCTTCACCAATAATCTTGATGGAGTTTTTGTTAGCGCCAACAGTGCCATCAGCGCCTAATCCATAGAACATTGCCCTGACAACGTTATCCGATTCTGTAGAGAAACTAGGGTCAAAGCTCAAGGAAGTATGACTAACGTCGTCATTAATCCCAATCGTAAAGTGATTTTTTGGTTTAGCTTGGGCAAGATTATCAAAGATGCCCTTCACCATCGCCGGGGTAAATTCTTTAGAAGAAAGACCGTAACGACCACCGATGATTTTAGGCAGAGGGGCAGGGGGCAGGGGGCGGGGGAGAAGATCCTCCCCTCTGCTCCCTGCTCCCTGCTCCCCTGCATCTTCTCCCCACGCTTCATGAATAGCAGCTACGACATCTAGATACAAAGGCTCACCGGCGCTACCTGCTTCTTTGGTGCGATCGAGAACTGCGATCGCTTTTACACTAGTTGGTAATACTGCAACAAACCTTTGGACATCAAAGGGGCGGTAAAGTCGCACTTTCACCACGCCAAGTTTTTCACCACGGGCGTTCAGGTAATCTACTGTTTCATGGACGGTTTCACAGCCTGAACCCATCAGAACGATAACGCGATCGGCATCGTTAGCACCGTAATATTCATAGATTTTATAATGCCTTCCCGTGCGTTCTCCAAATTCATCCATGATCCGCTGGACAATTTCTGGACAGGCGTTGTAATAAGGGTTCGCCCCTTCACGTCCTTGGAAGTAGACATCGGGGTTTTGGGCAGTACCGCGCAAAACTGGACGGTCTGGGGTGAGGGCGCGGCTGCGGTGGGCGAGTATTAGATTATTGTGGATTAGCGATCGCAAATCATCATCTGAAAGCAGTTTGACTTTCTGCACTTCATGAGAGGTGCGGAAACCGTCAAAGAAATGCATAAACGAGACTCGCGTCTCTAGGGTAGCAGCATGAGCGATAAGAGCAAAATCTTGACTTTCCTGCACCGAAGCCGAACACAACAGTGCGAAACCAGTAGCACGGGCTGCCATCACATCGCTATGGTCGCCAAAAATTGATAAAGCATGGGTAGCTAGGGAACGGGCGGCAACGTGAACTACAGCGCTAGTCAACTCACCAGCAATTTTGTAGAAATTGGGTATCATCAACAATAATCCCTGAGATGCCGTAAAGGTGGTACTCAGGGAACCTGTTTGCAAAGCCCCATGCACAGCACCAGCCGCTCCCCCTTCACTCTGCATTTGCACGACGCTGGGAATAGTACCCCAGAGGTTAGGACGACCTTCTGCTGACCAAGCATCTGCCCATTCACCCATCGCTGAAGAGGGGGTGATAGGATAAATGGCAATCACTTCATTTAATTTGTAAGCAACACGGGCGACAGCTTCATTCCCATCGATAGTTGCAAAGGTTTTGTTCATAACTTGATTTTTGTCCCCGCCTCTAAACTGCATTATCAGAACACGTGAATATAAGAATCAGAAATAGCCAGAATTAGAAAGTGATAATTAAAGTTTGTAGTAAGGACTTTAGTCCTGATAATCTTTGCTCTGAGCGATAAATCGCTCACTACAAACTAAGAATTTTTTTATATTTAATTATGTCTACCTACTTATTCTCTGCATTGAAGATTTAATAGTAGGATTTACTCCGCATTTCAAGAATAGTTATTGATGGACTTGTAGCTCCTAAGTTAACTTTCAACCAATACTGCATCTATTAATATCTCATCTGTAATCCTGCATCTATTAATATGTATTAATAATGTACTCAACAATCAAAATCTGTATTTGATAGGACTTTAAGGGAATTTATTATTTTTTGTGGGGTATAGGGTCGGGAATCTCTGATATATTTTACTTAACCGTCAGAGGTGATTTCTAAAGTTAAAATAAAATTATTGTAGGACAAAGAGAATGAGAGGTAGCTTATTCTGCCTCTCCTACTTAAGATTGACTAACAAAACTCAAAACAAATTTGCTATTCAAGTATGATCTCTTTTTTACTTTCTCTGGCAGCCATCTCAGTATTTGGTAGTATTAATTCTAATTAAATAGTTTTTGTTGCAGCATAATTTATTTCACTTTTTTGCATCGATAGCATAAATTTTAACCAAAAGTAAACCTTTATTGGGAATACTACTAAGAAAAAGTTGCTTGATATCGTTACATTTAGATGATAAAAAATAACTCAAGGCTGCAATGACGCTTGATAAACCTGTATCGCCCGTTCCATTTTCATGAAAATAGGAAGCATCGTCGCCGCGTAGGTAACTTGATACAATCCAAAAGAAAGGATGAATCCAGGAAGAAAACCTAAGATAGCTAATAATCGTGTTTAAGTGTAGCGATCGCATTTTCAACTTCTATCTTAGCTGCGGCTACATCTACAGGCCGGACTTCTGCAACCTAGTTTTGCGCTAGATGTAATACTCATCAACGAAAATCGGCGTGAATCCCAAAACACAGTATATTCTAGGTTAACTAGGGCACAATAATAACCAGTATGATTTTTATACAGTAAAATAATAATAAATGTATTTTTTATTAAGTGTAATTTATGCCTGATCGGAGAAAATTTTTAACAAGAGCAGGATATACTACCCTTTCTGCTTTATTCACTATGGGGTTTTTACAAAAGGATAACCAAAAAGAAGACCATAGCAGGAATTCTCTTGCAGCAAATTATACAAATGCAAATTCTCCCCTTCGGCAATTAGCTGCCGCCAAAGGGAAGCGTTATGGCGCAGCAATTGCTAGTGATATTCTGCTAAAAGAGAAGGATTATGCTAATCTGATTGCTCGTGAATGTTCGATTGTGACACCGAATGGTGAATTAAAATGGAACGCTACTGAACCACAACCAGGAAAATTTACCTTTGAATCAGCAGATGCGATCGCCAATTTCTGCCAAAAACATAAGATAGACTTGCACGGGCATACCCTTTTCTGGCACATGGGAAGACCAGACTGGGCAACATACCCCCCTACACTTAAGATGATCGAACGCCATGTTAAAGGAGTCATGGGGCATTATCGCAATAGTCCCGTTTTAAAATCTTGGGATATTGCCAATGAAATCATCGCTGATAGTGAAAATGAAACCGACAATGCTACCTACGGTTTGCGTAAAGGGGTAAAACCAGAATTAATTCGAGACTTGTTTTTAATTGCTGCATCAGTTGATAACAGCAAGAAATTTTACCTAAACGATTTCGGCATCGAAGGCGCTACATGGAAATCAGAGCGTTTCTTAAAAATGGTCGAATATCTGAAGAATAGTGGCGTTAAAATTGACGGGGCAGGTATCCAATCGCATCTATGGTTTTCTACTGCCTATGGTTTTGACGAGAAAGGATTTAATTCCGTCTTAAAACGGCTTAACGATCTTGAAGTTAAACCAATAATCACAGAATTAGATATTATTATTGATACGCCATTGCCCGATAGTATTAAAAAGCTAGACCAAATGGTAGCCGATAGTTACAAGCGATATCTTGATCTGTGCTTTGCGGCTAAAGTCGATACTGTCATTACATGGGGACTTAGCGATCGTCATACCTGGATACGTCATCCCGAGTGGATGCCAAAAAAAACTTTTAGAAACAATCCAAGTCTCTGGAAATTTCTGCGTCCGCTTCCCTTCGATGAGAACCTACAATCTAAACCAGCCCGCAATGCTATAGCCCAGGCTTTTCAGGAATCAACTTAATAACTCCACCCAGATATAAATATAGCATTTCCTCAGCAACTGAGGTACACCCAAATCTTGTTTACCAAGCTTAGTAGCTTTGAAAATGTACCTCACTATGCCGGGAACTACTACATCATTTTTAAATATTATTTTAAGCAAAATAGATGGAGATATTTTTAGTTATTCACTATTATGAAAGTTGAATAAGACTTACTGACTAATTAATTATTAAATCTTAGGACAACATTTCATAAATTCGTGACGAATTGAGCAACCTGCTGGTAAGAGTATGAGAGACTCGATCAAGCTACGAACTTTTGAAATTTCGTACTTAGAAATACCAGCAGGTTATTTTTTTTTCGTTTACTTGAGATACTCCAAATTTCTCGTAAAAATAATGTGCCAACAAACCAAGGCTCAAGTAAGTAACGTTTCCAAAGTCTTTTCGGTTCAGATAACAAGCGATACAACCATTCCAACCCCACTTTTCCCATCCAGCGAGGAGGAGTAGGTATTGCTCCTGCTATATAGTCCATACAGGCTCCACTAGTCAAAATAGTGTTGGTATGAAGATGTTCAAGATTTTCGTAAATCCAATACTCTTGGCGTGGCATACCCATTCCCACCATTAATACATGGGGTTTGTAAGCATTAATTGCAGCCACAGTGGCGAGATTTTCTTGACTATCTTTATCTATATCAATATAGCCATGAGCGCAAGCAATCTGTAAACCAGGAAATTTCTGGCATAAAATATTTGCTGCTTTTTCAGCAACTCCTGGCTTTGAACCTAAATAAAATACACGCCAGCCTTTAGTAGCAGCTTCTGCCATCAGAGGCCATACCCAGTCAGCATAGGTTACTCTTTGTTCGCGTTTAATTGGAAAACCCAACAACTTTCCAATAAACACTAAAGGCATACTATCAATATGGGTATATTCTGCCTTGGAATAAAAAGCTTGCATTTTTAGATCGTTATGGAAGAGATAAAGACTATGTAAGTTGTGATTAGCAATAATCCATTTTTCATCCTGCTTAATAGATTCTTCAATCAATAAATTTAAGTCAACGATGGAGAGTGCATCCACTTGAGCACCAATAATTTTATAAGAAAATCGCTTTTTCATATCTTGTTTTTTTTGATAAATATGAGATGTTATTTAAAAGTCAAGGTGAGTATTGGAAAATTAGTTAGTAATAGTTCACTACTGAAATGCCTAAGTTTTTTAGTTAAAAATTATTATTTAAATATAACTAAAAAGCACTTATTTTCATGAGGATTTCTGCAATATTCTGTGATCTTGCATTCCAGGAATACTTTTCCGTAATTAAAGTATATGCTGTATCTACAAGTGATTGATATTTATCAGTATTTGAAGCAGCATCAAGTATTGTATTAGCGACTTCCTCGCTAGAGTATCCTGTTACTAACAGATGTTCTAAATTGCGAAATTCTTCTAAACCTCGCAAGCCTTCTGGTGTTGATACAACTAATTTCCTACTAGCGAAATAATCTAATGCTTTATTGCGAGCGCCACCTGCTACTGCTTGTTTTGAAAATGGCAACAAAGCAATATCTGCATATTTCAGATGGGCGATAAAGTCTTCTCTTTTAGGTAAAAATCCTAAAAAAGAAATGTTAGAGGGTATTGGTTCTGAAATATCACTACTATCCCTACCAATGACAACAAAATGTACTTTTTGTTGATGACTTTCAAGGCATTTAGCGACCTCAATAGCCATTGATACAGACATATCATTAGTTGGAAATTGAAATGTTTTGGGAGCAATAATAACCACTATTTTAGCTGGTCTCAATGCTTGATAAGGATCTTTATCTGGAAAAACTTCAGTATTGAGTAAGTCTTCAGTAACTCCATTCCCGATAGAATATATTTGCTGTGGAATTTTTCCATACCATTGGGAAATTAGTTTAGGAATTGATTCACCTGCTGCAATAATTGGACTACCAGAGAATATTAAAATTCCCTGAGCAATATATGTCTTAATACATTGTGCAAACTCTTTAAAAGGATTGGCAACTGAAAACAAGCGCATCCAGTATTCATAAGGCGAAAATGTATGAAAATCCAACACAAGAGAGGAACTACTGTATTTTCTAAGCTTTAGTGAAATTAAAGCAGCCAATCCAGGTAGTGTTTCTTGAGCATACACAATGTCTGGACAAAACTCGTCGATGCATTTTTCTATGGATTGAATATATGACTTCAAGCTTCTTGATCCAATAGAAAGAGAAGGTGCATAATCCACAGATGAACAATCTAAACCTAGCTGAAAAACATCAAAATGTTTAGTAAGATATTGTCCTAGATAAAAAGGTCTAGTAAATGCACCAAATGGCTGACTAGAATCGAGAGTTGAGACAATTAGTAAGCGTTTACCCATAAAATGATTGCTGATTATTATTTTATAAATTGAAATTACATTTGTCAAATTATTAAGATAAGTTATAACTTATCCAAATATCATCTACCAATGACTCTTGTGCAAGTATTAAACTTCTGAGCCAGTTTGATTAATATCCTCAGAAAAGGTAGGAGAGGTAGCCAAATCTTTGTAACCAATAATTGCTCTGATATAAGGTAAGAACCAGTAAAATATCCAAAATGGCCCAGAGTGTCTGCTACAAAATATAGTCCATGATTTCAACGGAAATGCTTTAATTTGTAGTACTTTTTTCAAGCGTTCTAATAGATTTAAATTAGTATCTGCCCAACTATTACGGATAGAATTTTTAGTACAAGTACCAATATACCCAGGAGCTACCCATATTTGAAAACCCAATTTATGCGCTCTCAGGGCATAATCTAAATCTCCTAAACTATGAACAAAAGCTGTATCAATATTGCCAACTTTGGCGGCAACACTTTTAGGAATTAGCACGCAGTTACCATACATAGCATCGCATTTTTGGATAACAGAACTTGGTTCTAAAAATTCAAACTTATTAGAGTACCACTTTTTAGATTTTACCGCTCCTCCATAAGTTGCTTTTCCTGTAATTGAGTCTTTAGTTGAACCAACTACAATTGAGTCTGGATAAGCAAGTTCCGTCAAATTTTGATGAACCTGTAATAGTTTACTCACAGCATTGCCTTCCAAAAATGTGTCATCATTCAACCACAGATAATAATCATATTGATATTTTATTGCTTCACCAAAAGCGAGATGCATTCCTCCCACCCAAAATAAATTGCCATTACCTTGAAGAATTTGTACTTCTGGATATTCTGCTTTAACAGCCTCTGTAGTCCCATCAGAACTACCATCATCGGTTAAATAAACATCACAATAATTTTTTTGCTGATATAAAGCACTTAGACAGGCAAGAGTTGTATCCCGTCTGTTATAACATGTCATAATTACAGCTAGATCCGCTTTTTTCATCCCATTTATCTCCTAATAATATGTACAAAAATAGTTAATGCAAATAATAAATTTAGATACCTTTTTGATGGATTTTATTCATAATCTAAATTATCAAATTTTTACCTTTTATCTATCGTGATGTCAGTTTAAAACTTAACCCTGCTTTCTATCCAGCCACTGAAATTAATATCTAAATTAAAGCTTTTTAGCTTTTGTTCCATTCTTCTGACTCTCAACAGATATCGATGCCAAACTGATACACGAGGCATATTAAGTCTGATAACCTCTTCACATAACCATTGATATTTATCTGAATTGACATTAAACTTTTTCAATCTTTTTATTTGCCCATACCAATCGTTATAAAAAAATAAGTTGAAATAATGAATGGATATAATATCATCCCAATGTTTAATTTGTATTTCTTTTGATAAACGGTTATGTAAAGGTAATGGGTAACTATAATTAGGAGGAAGATGTTCAACGTTTTCTTCCAAGGCACATAAAGTTACAGACAGAACAGACTGCTCAACAAAATAAATACCTTGAGGAGGAGTAATATCCAAGCGCATTACTTTTTCAAAGTTCTCTTTCCAAGTTGTAAATATACCTGCACTCCTTCTTACAGCAACCAAACCAGAATTCCAGTAGGCTCTGATTCTTTTATTACCAATTGGTGTGTCAACAAATACCTCACGCTTTACTCCCAGTATTTCATATAGTTTTTGCCAATACCATTCTTGAGGATCTTGCAGACCTGTAGAACCAATTCCTTGACCATACTCAGGACGCATCCGTACATTACAATCTACGGGCAATAAAAATTCTTTTGGTTCAGAAAAAAAGCATTTGTCACTGTCTAAAAAAACCAATATTTCTGCATCGATATTTTGTTCGGCATAGGCACAAACTAGGGGCTTATTGGCTAAATAATATTCATGAAATTCTCGATTTATTGGAATTTGTTGATGAGTCACCTGCAATGCTTCAAAGGCTTGTTGGGTTTGTTTTAATATCGGTTCACCTACTCTAGGATGGAAACTATATATAGGTGTATTTTTCAATTCGCCGCAGAACTTACGAATACTTTCTGCAAGCATCAAAGATTGACCTTCTAAACGGCCAGGTTCTGTACAAATTATAAAAGCTATAGGTATTGACATATTATGAAGTATTGATTTACTAAGTTAATTACTCAATGAAGATTTCTTGGCTATCATCAATATTTCCTGAAACAAGGCTGAATAACGACCTGCTTGAAGTTCTAGAGTGAATTCTTTCTCTGCTTTATCACGAGCATAAAATGATAGTTTTTGCAACCTCTGTTCATTTTCAAGTACCCAGGTGATTCCTTTGGCAAAATCCTCAACTTCATAAGGTTTAGCCAAATAGCCATTCTGCTGATGATCGACAATATCTTTTAAGCCAGTAGCATTAAACGCCACAACTGGAGTACCACAAGCGAATGATTCCGAAGCTGTCTGTCCAAAAGATTCTTGAAGAGATGGTACAAGCATTACATCAGCAGCTGAGTAAACAGTCGCTAAAGATATATCATCATGTAAGTGTCCCAAATAGTGGGTTTTGAAGCCTAAATCAGGTGGATTTTCGGGTTGAGATGCTCCAAAAATCACAACTTCCAAGTCATCCTTCCAGCCAGATTTACTCAATTCTTGTAAAGCTGGTTGCAATAAATGAAATCCTTTATTTCTATCGCTTGTTGCTTCTATCGCTCCAAAAAGTATCAGCTTCTTATCCTGGGGTAGATTGAGTGCTTCGCGGGCAAAATGTTGATTAATCGGTCGATATTTTTGAGTATCCAGTCCGTGGGGAATTACCTCGATTCGCAAATTCTGAAACAAAGAACTGGAACGAGCGCACTGCGCTAACCAAGAACTTGGTGAAACCAGAGTTAAATTTAAATTTTTCCAGGCTTTTACTTTGCGCTGCCATACCCAACGAGATAGATCCCACTCATTACCACTGCTGAGTTGAGGACAAGCCCCACAGGATACTTTGTAGCGATCGCATTCTCCAGTAACGTGACACCCTCCAGTAAACCCCCACATATCATGGAGAGTCCAAACTAGAGGACGCTTCAGTTTAGCAAATGTTTCTATTTGCATAAAACCTCCGCTAATCCAATGAAGATTGATTATATCTGGATTAATCTGAGCAACTTTAGGAATAACTCTATCTGGCAACCATTGAGTAAAAAATGGAGTATTTTTCTTTTGACGATAAAGCTTTAATGGCAAACTTTCAACTGTCAACTTTGCCTTAGCAATGCCTTGAAACAGTCTAATTTTAGGTGCAATTACTGTTTTATCATTACTATATTTTTCCTGAACTAACATTTGTGACTGTAGTCCTATATCCTGTAAACCTGCGTGTAAGCGATATGCAGCCCTCGCTGCACCGCCATTAATATCATGGGTACTAATATGTAAAATTTTCATTTTTATTAACTTAATAATCACTAAAACTATTTCTGACTGGCATAAAAACTAATTGACTAAAATATTTTTACGATTTCGTTGATATTCAACAGTCAAAGATAATGACATGGTGATATACATTAACCAATTCCAGCTAGGAGTTAATAATCTGGCTTCTGAAAAATTAACTATGACTATAATAATTAGCATCTGCATTGGCCAATAATCTTCCGGCTTTTTAGCGACAGAAATAATTCGAGTCAATGCCATTACGAAAAACCGGATAAACCCTGCTGCAAAAGTCAAAAATCCTACAAATCCCAATTCTAACAATAATTCTAAAAAACCATTATGGGCGTTACTTGCCCAATCGTAAGTAGCTCTTAATTTGGATGCAGCATTACTAGTCCAAAATCCCGAAAATCCATAACCTAACCAAGGTCTTTCCAAAATCTTAGAAATTACTAGCTCCCAAAGATCAGAGCGTCCATTGAAGGTAAGGTCTTTACCAGAAGTACCAACTACAGTTTCGGCATTATTGAGAAGTAATATTGAAGAAATCATCAGTAACATCAAAGTTGAAGTGATCGTAATAACTTGTAATTTATAATTAGTTTTCTTCAGGGATCTATAGAAAGGTAAAAGTAATATCATTGTCAATAAAATCGTTAAAGACGTTGTTGAACGTGAAAGGATAATTAGACATATAGATATCCCACATAGTGTCCACATCAACCAGCGATATCGATGGACACTAAGAGCTAGGTGCAAAAAAACTCCTGCACTCCAAGCCATCATGTAACCTAATTCATTTTTATGACCATAAATTCCACTCCACATACCTAGTAATTCAGGTGATTCGTGAATATAACCTGGTACGAATGCAGAAAATAGCATAGATAATGATGCAGCTACCCCAAGTGCCCAAGCTATCAGCTTAATTTGTTCCTTAAGGGGATAACGCATTGCTAAATAGATGGCAAGAAAATATATTCGGATTAGACCTCTTAAATAAGTAAGACTAGAACTTAGGTCTTCTGACCATAAAAGAGAAAATATAACTATTGCTAGTAACAAAAACTGTAGTGGACTTCTAATAATTACATAAATAAAACCTTTCCAGTATAAAATTAGGAAATAAAATAGGATTAAATATGAAACTATATTGAAGATAGTATCTAGCTTATCACCTCCAAGTGTAGACATGGAAACTTCTTGTGCGGGGTGTATTGTTAATGCCCCTACAGCAATGAGTAATAGCAAGATAGTTAATATTTTTTCAGTTAATTTTACTTTCATTTGGGATATTTAATTAATCTATTTTTTTATCGCTGAGTAATTCAACCTTTTCTTCACTTCCTCTTTAAAAATGTCCAACGCAGTTGCTTTATAGACTGTTTTCTGTGTAAAATTATCTGCTTCTACATTCCTGACAATAAATGGTGGATGCTTTAAGGGAAATTCCATTGCTTGCATCGGCATATTGATGAAGGAAAATTCTTGATTTGAAGTGAAATGAGTTGCGTCTGCACCAACACCGACATTAGAGATTAAATTGACATTGGGAATAATACTTAAGCTTCTCTGCATCCAACAAGCAAATGTCCATTGGTAATCCCAGGTTATACCTGTAGGATTATCATAAACAGATTGAAATATTCGTTGCCAATAATTTACCGCTTTTTGATCTATAAGAATGTCATGTAAAAGGTTTTCTGCTTGCACCTCTTTCCAGAGTTTGATAGTCAAATCATAATGTTGCCAAGCACGTCTCCAACTTGCCCAACCCCAGCAGTGGTTGTAGTGAGAAAAATAGTAACTGTAATTTGTACGTTTTTGTTCAAGTTGAAGATTTTGAGCAGAGATTGTGGCGATTCTGGTATCATTTCTATATTTTTCTAGCAGTTCTTGGCTAAACCTGAAAAAACTTGGGTGAGGAATACAATCATCTTCTAAAATAATTGTTTCCTCAACATTATTAAACACCCAATCTAAACCACTTGATACCCGTTTTGCACAACCTAAGTTGATATCAGAATAATTTTTTATTACTTCACAATCCCAATCAACTCTCTCAATAATTTCCCTAGTCGATTCGCATTTTTCTGCCTCACCTTCGCGGTTAGTGCGGGGACCATCTGCAATTACAAAAAGTTTTGTTGGCTTGGCTTGGCGAATAGCCTCAAAAACTTTTTCTGTTATTTGGGGGCGTTTAAAAATGATAAAAGTTACTGGTGTTTGCATCATATAAAATTTAAATAATAACGATCAGTATTTGTAAAAATGAATAAGCGATCGCACCTGAATTTTAAATAGCTTTTGTGTTCTTGAATCAAATGCATTACATATAAAAGCAGCAGCAGCTTGAGATATTATTGTTGCGATCGCAGCCCCAAGTCCTGCATATTTAGGAATAAGTAATAAATTGAGAATAATGTTTAGTATCGCTCCAAATAAAGTCTTACCTAAAGAAACGTGGTTCAAACCTTCAGCAATAAACCAAGGTGATGTTGCAAGACCCATAAATACAAACAAAGAAGTCCAAATATGAACTGCTAATATTGGTCCTGCCTCTGCATATCCACTTCCAAACATCACCATAATTATCTTGTCAGATAAAAAGGACATTGGAAGAGCAATTGCTAAAGATATACATGTCATGAGACTGAGTAATTGTCCTATTCGCTGATAGTAAAGACTTTCTGATTTTTCCTTGGCGGCATAAATTGCTGGAGCAACAGAAGAAACAATAGCCCCCGGAATAAAATACCAAATTTCAGAAACACGTACAGCCGCAGAATAAATACCAACCTCACTATCTCCGATCATTTGACCTAACATCACCTGATCTATTCTCATAAAAATCATGATGGCGAACCCCGAAAAAATTAGAGGTAAACTCTCTTTCAGAAGAGTTTTGGCAGCCGCAATGCTCCAACGCCATAACCACAATGAAGACCCTTTGACTTGGTAAACAATTAGTAAGCCAATTGCACTCATTGCAAATTCTGCTAATGTTACCAAAGCAAAAGCTAGCAACGGTGCTTTTGTTAAAATCAGTACGATTTTGATGAGAGTATTTAGCAGAAACGCCGTGTTTTTAGCGATTACAGTATATTTTGACTGCACCTGTGATTGAAACCACAGTTCAATAGTATCAGATGCCCTAAAAACTCCTGCTATTCCTAAAATTGCAACTAGCCATATCTTTAGTGTTTCATGCTCACCTAAGAAAAACATCGTGCTAACTGCCAATAAAACAGAAGCAATTCCACCCAAAAATTTTAGCCAAAAAGTAGTTCCTAAAATTTCCTCTTTGTTTGATGATTGACGCACAAGATGGCGAACTACTACGTCGTCTAGTCCGAGAGTAAAAATTGGGCTGAATAAGGCAACAAAAGCTAAAGCATAGTTAAATAGACCATACTGTTTTACTCCTAAATAACGTGCTACCCATACTCCTACAACCAAGCTTGCACCCATACGTAGAATGCGATCGGCAAATAACCAACCTGTATTAGCAACAATTGCACGCAGTCCAGAACGAGATTTAAATTTCGAGAAGTTTCTAATTTTTAATTTGTTTAACATTATTTTTGTGAATTAATCACATACAATTATTTATATTTATCAATCTCGCTCATGCAACTTTTTCATTTTCTCAAATACAAAAGAAAGTGTATTTATTCAGTAACTCACATTATTGAGCGCTTACAAGGTTTTTAATTTGCCACTAATCAAAATTTTCAAAAAATAGCTAAGTAAGAAAATAATGCCCTTGATTTTCCAATACAAACTATGCTCAAATAAAAATATTATTTTCAAATAAGTAACAAAATCCTGATATTTTGGGCATGGTATTGTTTGTAACTCCTTGATAGATGTAAAAGCTAAGAGTAATGGGGAGCTAAAATTGTTTTTTTGCAGAATGTAATTAAACAAGGAATTGCGTTTCCAGAATCTTTTGTATTCATAGTTTTTGTCTACATCTAAAAAGTTCTTATTATGATACTGATTGTTTTCATGTATTCTATACATCACTAAAGGTTTAGACATATAAAACTTTTTAGCCCCCACCAAAGAAGCTCCCCATATCAAACAGTCATCAGCCCTTACACGCCAATCTTCTAAATTTGGAATAGGTAAAAATTTTCTGACTATTTCTCTACGTATTGATAATGTTGAAGTTATGGAACCAATCCATTCACCATTATATAAAGTTCTAATTACTGAATAACCCAAATTTAAATCAACTGCATCGTCTTGAAATGTCCCTTCTACTGCTCCAAATTTTTTATACGCACAAAATACAAAATCACATTCACTGCGTCTAGTGTAAAAGTTTAGGGCATTTTCTAAATACTGAGGTTCATAAATATCATCAGCGTCTAAAAAAAATATAATGTCACCAGTTGCAGCTAAAAAACCTTCATTAAAAGATGATAATTGTCCTTGATTTTGTTCTTTCAAGATAGATTTAACATTAGCTACTTGAGTAAAGTTATTGATAATTTCCGCCGAATTATCTGTGGATGCATCATCAACAATGATAATTTCATCAAATTTAACAGTCTGATTTAAAGCGCTATCAATTGCTTCAGAGAGAAATGGAGCATAATTGTAATTATTAATTAAGCAAGAAGTTTTGATTTTAGTTTTATCCATTATTCCTACAGTCACAAAATTGGGTTTAGATGGTTGTAGTGATGGTAGCTTTTACATTTTCTAAGAGAACTTAACGCTCTTTGCGAAATTTAGTTAAACTGCTAGAAGATACTAAATCTTGTTCAATTTGTCGTTTTTTATTGTCATAAAAATAATTATTAGGTTCATTTTTAGTATTCACACCATTGATGACTATCCCTAATACCTTCTGACCTGACTGAGTTAAAAACTCTTTAGCTGCATTTGCACTGTTCAAGTCAACCACTCCAGGACGAACGACTAATAAGATACCGTCAGTCAAGGTGCTTAAAACAGCAGCATCTGCTATTCCTGACAGTGGAGGAGTATCGAAGATTACAAGATCGTAATCTCTCCCAAAGCTACTAATTAATGTCACCATACGTTGAGAATCTAGCATTGCCACTGGATTGGGAGGCAAAGCTCCAGAAGTAAGAACTTCCAGATTAGGCATGACTTCCTGAATGACTGTATCTAAAGAAGCTTGATTCATTATGATATTACTTAGTCCCATTGTATTTGTTAGCCCCCAGATATGATGCTGTATGGGATGACGCATATCTGCATCCACCAACAACACCCTACGCCCCGCCTGAGCCATAGTCACAGCTAAATTTGCAGATACGTCAGACTTTCCTTCTTTGGCAACGGAACTTGTAATTACAATGCTTTTGAGCGGTTTATCAGAACAGAGGAACTTCAAGTTCACTTGTAGTATTTGATATGCATTACCAACAGGGAAGTAAGGAATATCTCTGCCAATAATTTTGGGAATAGGTCTATCAAGTCCTGGTATAGAAGAATGATCTTTACCATTTCTACCTTGTGTAGGAATCACTCCCAAAACACTGTATCTCAAGACTTCTTTGGCTTCTTTGACGGTCTTCACCGAGCGGTCTATCAAGTCTAAAGTAAAGGCGACAATGATACCTAAGAAAAAACCAATTCCTGCTCCACCAATAATAAACAGCATTTTTCGAGGACCTTCTGCTTTATCAGGGGTTAAAGCATAGGAAATAACACGAGCATTAGGAATCTTTTGATTCTGTGCAATATCAATCTCTTGGCGTTTCTTTAAGAGTGTTTCGTAAGTCGTTTGAGCTGCTTGCAGTTTCCGTTCTAGCTCTCGTTGACTTTGTTCTAGCCTTGGCAAATTATTTGCTCGTTTGATATAGGCATTTTGCTGTTGTTTGAGTGTGGCAATTTGTCTCTCCAGTCCAACACGTTCTGCCTGAGCACGAGTAATATCTGCAATTAGGCTTTGCCGCAGTTGTCCAACCTGTAAACTTCCCTGTGTTATCTGCGCTCCACCAGCTACTTGTCCTGTCCGCTCTTTTAACAAGTTCTTAAGAGCTAAGACTTTTTCTTCTAAGTTAGTAATTGTAGGGTGTTCAGGTGAAAAACGGGTACGCTCTAGTGCAAGTTGGCTTTCTGTTTCTTGAAGTTGGGCTAGCACTTTCTGAACTCCAGGTGCTTGACTCAATTCAGATTCGATTACACCTTGCCGTGAATCTACCTGAGCTTCACTGCTTAACTGTTCTAGACGACCTTTCACATCATCTAGTTGAGCTAAAGCTTGAGAAATTTGGTTTCCTAACTTAGAAATGGTATCGACTGCTGCGGCTGCTTCTTGTTCTAGGACAACAACCTTATTCGTTTCTTTAAATAGCCGCAGTTTTGATTCGGCTCTTCTGACAACTTCCTCAGCTTTAGGTACTTCCGTTACAAGAACTTGTTTGGCTGTCCGCGCTTCATTCTGATTAGCCTTTATATTTAGATCGATATAACTGTCAATAACTTCATTAACGATTTTGGCAGCTAGTTCTGGATCGCCACCTTTATAAGAAAGTTGTACAACATCAGTGCCTTTAATTCCTTCTATTTTTAGTTGTTTTGCCAAATCGGGAATCGAGAGCAGTTTGCCTTGACTATCTTTAAGATTGAGGGAATTAATCGTTTTCTCAATTACTGGATTTGATCCAATAACTCTCACCTGAGTTTCCAGGGGATTGTCGTTCACATTCAAAGCTTCTAGGCGTCCTATGTCATCCGGTAAGCCCGTGAGTGAGGAAGAGCGATTTGTTTTAATCATCAAACTTCCTTCTGCCTTGTATGAAGGTTTTAGTGAAAATGCATACAAGCATCCAAGGCTAACAGATATGGCAAAAATTCCAACTAGAGGTAGCCAACGCCGTTGAAAAACTTCTAAGTATTTCTGAATATTTACTTCTTCAAAATTTGGTAAAGATTCCATCGTCATAATATATGTAAACTTTTATAAAAAAAAAGACTATTTACTTACAGCAGATTGTTCTCACAATTTGGAATACAGTAACACTGTAGTCTACCTTGTGGTATTAATATTTGGGTTGATTATTAGCTAATACCTTATTGCTAAGGTTCTTCAATATCTGAAGTTAACTAATAGTTTAGATTGATATTCTACTGACAGCAAAGCCAGGATAACTCACAATTTTATCCCTGATTTAGTTGCTTTCCATTTTTGGGGCTTAATTTTTGTTAACTTAGTTTTGTGTTACTACTAACGCAAGTATTGATTAGTAACCTAACAATCACCATCATATTATGTAAGAACACTGATTTTAATAACTTTACAAAAAATTTATACAAAATACTAATATATTCACTCTCGGTTTGCTGATTTTGAAAAGACAAGAGGAGTCAATTCCTTCAGGTAAGGAATAGTTCAATTGTGCTAGTCTATAAGCAATGTAAGCACTTCGGAGATAGGCTTTGGACAGTGAAAAGAGATACCTAGAAAGACTAGATGGATATTTCCTTAAGCTACTTCAAAACTTTAACTAACAATGAATTCTTGCTCTGAACAATAGTCAATGGGAATAATACGGGACTGGCAATCATAAAATTGCATGATTTGAGTATTGAACCTATAAGGACTCACAATCAGTTTAATTTTTACTGCTCCCTCCTGTCTGATCGCTCGCTACGATAAGACAAATTTTTGCGCTGACCGACTTAGTACAGGTAATTAAGTCGGTACAAATGATTAGAAGACAAGTGGTAAGACAAAATTAATTTACACAAAATTTAATCTTCAACCCTATCCAGCTTGAATTTAACGTAGCCTAACAAAGGAGTATCAAATGACAGCGTGGTTAGAGCAATAAATTAGTTTACATCAGACTAGTACAAGACAGCAGAAATCCAGCTACTATCTCAATTAACCAGACAAATAGCTCAAGCAAATTGTTCAAGGTTGCCAAACTTCAGTCATATTTTACTAGATTTCACTATATTTTTAATGAAGTTTAGCTATATTTATTATTACCTGTGTTAAGCTGAAGTACTCAAGCTAGCCTCCTATTTCTTTGTTTTTGGATTTAGGCAATTGTAATTATTAAACTGACATAAAATGTTGAGAGATTGAATTATGAAATCCTCTTCTATTCTCTTAGCCGTTGTGATTAGCGCACTCACTCTCAGTCAGAGAGCCGATGCTAACCAAGAGAATGTTCCTATAACAATAGGCGATCACGATCGGGTTGGAGTTTTATTGACAGAACCAGCTACGATTAACGCTACATGGAGCAATTTTATAGGACAGAGTAATAATCCAAAACAAACTGCTGAATCAATTTCGCTAATGCAGGAGCGAGGATGCCAAAAAATTAACCCGCTTGAGTTCATCAATAACCCAAGCGCTTTTTTTAAGCAATGTCAGGAGCCAACCAAGACTCAAAGTACTGAACCAATTGAGTATCTCAAGGTTCCTAAACTGGATTCTGGTATTCGTGTGACAGTTACTAAATTTTGATATAGGAACTTTTTTAACAATAGATAGCTAATTCTTGGTAATGTGATTTATCTAGATAATTTACACTCAAATATGGATGAAATATTTATGCTGGCTGCTTTAGCTCAAAGCAGAAAAGCTTTGCCTGAATGTTTGCCGAACCCACCAGTAGGCTGTGCGATCGTAGATGGTCAAGAGATAGTAGCTAAAGGATACACGCAAGCACCAGGAAAACACCATGCTGAAGCTGACGCACTTAAACAGATTCAAGGCAAAGCTTTCAACTTGTTGAAAATGTATGTAACTCTTGAACCTTGTTCTTTTCATGGACGCACACCTGCATGTGCTTTAGCGATCGCTGAAGATTGTCGGATAGAGGAAATATATGTATCTATACTTGATCCCGACCCGCGCAATAATGGTAAAGGATTAGATATTCTCAGAAAAGCAGGAAAAATAGTTAATGTTGGATTATGCGCCAATGAGGTGAATGCTTTTCTTAACCGATATCTACTAAAGTGATGGTTGAAGAGTTAGATTAAAACTTCAATATAGTACCATTTTCCCAAAAATCTTTGCAATAAGCTAACCATCTATGTAGATGCATAACTGTACTTTTGTGTCAACTAAAAGTTGAAACTAGTAAGCGAGAAAGCTGTGAGATGTTCCTTCATTAGGAATTTTAGACTATTTTCGACTTCTCCAGAAAGTGGGAATGTTGTTGTTCAAGCTATGCTGCACAACAATCAACTAGATACCCTTACACAAAAATTTTTTTGCTTCAAGAGGATATTAGGGCGATCGCGGGTGTTGCTGTCTTGCCAAGTATCATCCTTGATGTTAGTCTTACCACTGTTAGTACTTTTATTCCATAAAATTTCTCTAGGAGTAATCAAGTTGATAATACCGCATCCAATGCAGATGTCTGCATACAATTATGACACAAGTGCAATTGTCACAGATATCTGCGTCTTCTTGATTATCCTAAATCCCAGGAAAGAGATATGAGTCAGAATGAATGTACAGATGTAGCACTGCTACGTCTATGCAAGTGTTCTCGATACTGCATAATTAATTTCACCAGATGGCTAATCACTAAGTATTTGACCAGATTCTTAAAGGAAGGCTGTTATTAAAGAGGGGGAGCAGAAGAAGTTCTTTATTTCATGTTTAACGATCGCCCACTATCTACCTGGCTTACTATGCTTAGATTGTATTACAAAAAAAATGAGGTAATAAAGGGATATTTTATATTTAATGAGTTTTCATTTAATGAGATTACATCTATTGATAAGCGACTATTAACACTTCAATAAATGAACTTTTTGTGATATTTCAAAACTTACTATTAATAATTTACTCTTAGATAATGGAATCGTTGTTTGGTATTTTTTACTTTTTCCAGTAACCGCATTGGATAACTAGACGAAATTTAATTGTTAATTGTATTTTAGAATATGCAAAAATCACTGATAAAGGAATGTAATTACTTCAAAGGATATGCTAATGATACTTTAGGTAATTGATTTGTGACTGGTGATGATGTTATTATTAAGGGGTGGGTTGATTTTGGGTTTATTATCTCCAACAATTAACTTGTAATGTATCATAGACCAGAATTCATCAGTGTTGCAAATTGATTAGACCTCTTGCATAAATTACAAATTAAGAACCCCACCCCGCCAAAGCGTAGCTTTGTCTCCCCTCCCCGAAAGCGGGAAGGAAATTAAGGGATGGGGTGTTAAGTACTTTTGCAAGATATCTATTGATTAGCAGTGTGAAATGGCTGTGGGTCTGAATATCTAGACTTGATACCAATAAATTGATGAGGTTACAGAGGAGCAAATAACCATGAGCAACTTAACATCTCCACATACCGAAGTTCAAAAAACGAAGAAAAAAAGTTTAGCCGCAGATAAAAAGCCTCGAGCTACAGATGATATTGTGCGTAGTTATCTGCAAGAGATCGGGCGTGTAGATTTGTTGACTCGCGAACAAGAGGTTATTTTTGCCCAACAAGTGCAGCAGATGATGAATTTATTAGCTGCTAAGGAAGAATTAGCTGTGAAATTAAACCACGAGCCCACACTGCAAGAATGGGCAGATCGGGTGGAGTTAAGTGTGGAGGTGCTAGAGCAACAGCTCAATTTAGGACATCAGTCCAAGCAGAAAATGATTCAGGCTAATCTGCGGTTAGTGGTAGCTGTGGCAAAGAAATACCAGCACCGCAACCTGGAATTTATGGATTTAATTCAAGAAGGTACTTTAGGTTTAGAACGAGGGGTAGATAAATTTGATCCTGCCCTTGGTTACAAGTTTTCTACTTATGCTTACTGGTGGATTCGTCAAGGAATTACACGGGCGATCGCTCAACAAGGACGTACAATTCGTTTACCGATCCACGTCTTTGAGAAACTGAACAAAATTAAACGGGTGCAGCGAGAATTATCTCAACAGTTGGGTCGCGTTCCCACTACTGCTGAAATTGCCACTGCTTTATCTTTGACACCTAGCCAAGTTCGAGAGTGTTTGTACTTAGCCCGTCAACCCTTCTCTCTAGAGGCGCGAGTTGGTGAACAGCAAGATACTGAATTACAAGACATATTGGAGGATGATGGTCCTTCTCCTGAAGATTATGCCGTTGAAGAATCTCTCCACCAAGACTTACAAGACTTATTGGCAAAGCTGTCGCCCCAGCAGCGAGAAATATTAACCCTGCGCTTTGGTCTAACTGATGGGTATGAACTTTCTTTAGCACAGATTGGCGATCGCATGGGTATTAGTCGAGAACGGGTGCGTCAGATAGAACAAAAAGCTCTCAGTCTCCTCCGCCGCCAAAAGGAACAAGTACGTAGTTATCTAGCTAGCTAAGGTTATTTTTTCATAATTGAAGGCATTGAAACTTAGGAAGTCACCATAATGGTTGTATAAAATTCAGTCATTTTGGGGGAAAATAAACGTAAGTAATCTCTCTTAAAGATTTGATATGAGTACATCAAAGACAGTGCAACAATTGCAGGTACAATGGGTGACTTCTGAAAACTTTCGGCGTTATGGACAGGTGATTTTTGCAAGTCTTGATGGGAAAACTTATGATGGGGAAGATGCCCAGTTAAACTTGCAAAACGGGATTCCAAAATTTTATATTATGCGATTGGAGAAGAGAGGGCGAAAGTTCCACAAAATTACTCGCCATGTGCAATGCACTCAATGTCTGGGTTCTTTGGAAGGAAAGGATTGGTTAATTGCAGTTTGTCCTCCTCATAATGATGAGAATGAACCAGCATTAGCAGAGATTACTGCTTTCCACATTCCGGGAAATTGTTTTATCAAGCTACATGAGGGAACTTGGCACGCTGGCCCCCATTTTGACCATGAAGCTGTAGATTTTTATAATTTGGAACTAGCTGATACAAATGTGGTGGATCATTTTACCCATGATTTTCTCAAGAGTCATCAATTAGAGTTTGAGATGGTTTAGGTAAGATTAGGTTTAATTATAGATATAGACAAGCCATTTTCCTGAATAGTTCAAGTATTACGTCAGTTTGGTTATGATGTATGGATGTGTAATGTTAGCCTAGAAATTGTATAGCAGCAGAATGGTTGCGTAGAAGTTTCCACTGCCTTTGAAATTTTTCTTAAACATTCATTTATGTCTTCTTCCAAGTCTCAATCTTCTGACAAAAGCTTTGTCTACCGCGAATTTGGCAACGACAACTCCGCCGCCATAGAAAGACCAATTCCAGAACTACCCCCACAACAACAAAATCTGAAAGTACAAGCTTCCCGCAAAGGACGCAAAGGCAAAACCGTCACAGTAATTAGTGGCTTTCAAGCCAAACCAGAAACCTTAGCAGATTTGTTGAAGCAGTTGAAAACTCAGTGTGGGACAGGTGGGACACTTAAAGATAACGAAATTGAAATTCAGGGCGAACACAAACAGAAAATTGTCGAGATTTTGACCAAGCTAGGTTACAAAGCCAAAATTAGCGGTGGCTAATCTTGAGTGCGGTTTAGCGTATCTTAACCGCGATCTAGATTAAGAGAGGAAATGTTATCTTTGAGAGGTACAAATAGACTTGAACAGTGGTAAATTAGTTTGCCAACAAGCTGTCTTTTCTGAGATTAACAGGAGGTTTAAATGGATTTAGTTCGGATTCTGTGTGCCATTTTCCTGCCGCCTTTGGGAGTTTTTTTACAAGTAGGTTTTGGTATAGACTTTTGGATTAATATACTTTTGACGCTGTTTGGTTACATTCCTGGGATTATTCATGCAGTATGGATAATTTCTAAGAAATAATTTTTTGTAGAAGTAGGTTAAACCTACCAATCTCTGTATTAGTGATTCTTATAGAGGCAATTCATGAATTGCCTCTATAAAAAAGTTTATAAACTTAACTACTTTGTATTCGGAAACTTAATTGAACGAAAATCTTTAAAAATACTACTTGATTTTTGAATTATACATAGACACTGCCCAATAAAACCCATATCTAAATAAAAGTTGTAAAAACAATATTTATCAAGTCTTAAATGTTGGCTTATATGTGGCGGAAAATACTGAATTAACTCTAATTTTTTAACATAGCATAGAGTCTAAACTCTAGAAGCAAGGGGCAGATGTGCAATTGCCATTGCACAGTTGAAACGTTTAAATCTTTGATTAACCCAGTGCGTATATCTAGTACCCAGCCGTGAACCATAGGTGCTTTTCGCTCATGGAGTACTTGACGCATGACGGAAGTTTGGTAAAGATTTTTCACTTGCGCCACAACATTGATTTCTGCCAAACGATTCAGACGTTCTTCTCTTGTTGGCAAAGCATCAATTTCTTCTTGTTTCTCTAAATACAATTCCCGAATCGGATTTACCCAGTTATCAAGAATTCCGATAGTTCTCCCCTCTAAAGCTGCCTTAATTCCTCCGCAATCGTAGTGACCACAAACAATAATGTGTTCCACTTTTAGGTGTAAAATTGCGTATTCTAAAACGGCTAAAAAGTTTATATCCGTTAGAGAAACTTGATTGGCAATATTACGATGTACAAATAACTCTCCTGGTTCAGTACGGGTAAACTTTGTTAATGCCAGACGACTATCAGAACACCCAATGTATAGAAAAGGTGGTGTTTGTCCATTAGATAATTCTTGAAAGTAAGTTGGATCTAGAGCTAGCTTTTCGGCAACCCAAGCCTGATTATTTCTGAGGAGTTGATCAATACTGTTGTATTTCATCTTTCGTCAAATTCGAGAGAGAATCTCATCAATATTTTAACTGATCTACAGTTTTGTCTAAATCAAGATGAACTTTTTCAGAGCTAAAATCTTATAAAGATGACAATTTTTATCTACAGCATCAATAGTATTTTTGTATAAATTGTCGAAGCCATAGCGATTCTCGCTTGAGTGAGTTGCAAGAACCCGAATCCCTCCCTGCAAGCAAAGAAGAGACTATGAATGTACCTGATATTATTAGGAAATGCTATAACCTAGTAGTTATCGAAAAAATAACTATGTATAACTTGAGGACAGTAGCTCAACAAATTAAGATTTATATTAATTAAAGTCTGAGCATTGAGACTGCCGATTTAAAATCTTCATCTACCATTTCTACATATTTTTGCAAAGTAGAGAAAGTTTTGTCAGCAGAATCTATGTAAATTCTTTGAAATCACACTCTAAACCGCGCATTTGAGTTAACTAAGTGCAGTGGGGTTTTTAAACACTGACCACTTGAATAAACAGAGACACTTTCTGATGATGGGAAGCTAACTTAACAAAGATGCCAAATTTGAGGTTGAGATATTTAGGTTATCAACTTCAATCGGGGGCAACAACTTTGCTATCGTTATGATGGTTGATTGACCAACGGTGATCGATAGTTACAGAGGAAAACTCGCAAATTTCTTCTAGTCGCTTTTGCTGTACAGCAGCTTTACGGAGAGTAATAATGAGCTGATTCACTTGATGCCGTAAATCTGGGTTATCATTGACCGCTAACATAGTTTGTCTTTCTAAGAGTTGAAGTATAAGTTCGTAGTGAATAGGTGAAGGTAGAGGAATTTGCTCCATGAAGTTAAATTTTGATTTCATATTTGGGATTTTGTATTAGTCACAGTTTGTTTCTTATTAATAAATTGTTACATAATAAATAACTAGTTGCTTATGGCTTTGATTTGATTAGCAATGAAGATTTGGCAAAGATATTGATGGTATTTGATGGCAAAGTGCTGCGTGTATACGCATAGTGTGCCCAATTGTTCAACTATTGTGTGCAGTCGTCCTGTTGTTTTTTGGGCAGGTGGGGTGTTTCTTTCAAAAATTCCTCGGTAATATACGAGCGATCGCAGCGCCGGGATCTGGTTGTTTTACCAAAGATTCTCCAATGAGTACAGCAGATGCACCTGCTGTCAGCACTAAACTCAAATCTTCTGGGTTGTGTAGTCCTGACTCGCTGACAACAAGGATATTTTTCTCTTGCAATTGTCTACCCCTTGCAGCCAAAAGTTCGCAAGTAGTTTGCAGATCAACAGAGAAATCTTCCAAATTGCGATTATTGATTCCTACTAAGGAGACACCATCTAAAGCTAACACACGGTCAAGTTCTGCCAAGCTATGGACTTCAACCAAGGTTGCCATTTTCAGGTTGTTAGCAATTTTCAAGAAGTATTTCAAATCTTGATCGCTCAAAATAGCCGCAATCAACAAAATAGCATCTGCACCCTGAACCCGCGCCAAGTATATCTGATAAGCATAAACGACAAACTCTTTGCACAGTAGGGGCAAATCTACGGCAGCCCGAACCTTGGCTAAGTTTTCAAAACTACCTTGAAAGAACTTGACATCTGTCAGCACAGAAAGACAACTAGCACCTCCTTGCTGATAAGACAGGGCGATCGCTACTGGGTCAAAATCTTCTCGTAAAGCACCTTTGCTAGGTGAAGCTTTTTTAACTTCGGCAATCAATGCTGGTTTAGTCTTACCTTGGCGCAAGGCGGCGACAAAATCACGCGTTGGCGGCGCAGTCAGTACCCGCTTCCGTAATTCTTGCAAAGGAACTTTTTCCCGCATTTGGTCATATTCTACTTCTTTCTGCCAGACAATTTCTTCCAAGATGTGGTTTGGCGCTGCATCAGGCACGACAGCCTGATAACGCAATATCGATACATCAATAGCTAGGTTAGGTGAACGGCGACGGATTTGCATAATTTGTCATTGGGCATTGGGCATTGGGCATTAGTCATTGGTCATTTGTCCTTGTTTATTGACAAAGGACAAATGACAGAGGACAAATGACTAAATGGCTCGTTTATAAGCTTCGTCTAGGACTTCCGAGAGTGTCGGGTGGGCGTGAACTAGATGTGCAAGATTGTGGACAGATTGACGGTTGGCGATCGCTGCTGACGCTTCATGAATTAAGTCTGAGGCGTGTAGTCCGAAAATGTGGACTCCTAAGACTTCTCCAGTGTCTTTGCGATATATCACCTTGGCAATACCGTCGGCTTCGTTTTCTGCCAACGCTTTGGAATTTCCTTTGAAGTAACTCCTACTTGTGGCGATTTCAAATCCTTCGGCTTGTCCCAACTCCTTAGCTGCTGTTTCAGTTAAGCCTACATAGCTGACTTCTGGGTGGGTAAATGCCGCTGCGGGGATGCTGCGATAGTCTACTATTCTTTCCCTCCCAACTATATTTTCTACCGCGATGATGCCTTGAGCAGAAGCCGCATGTGCTAACATCATCTTCCCATTAGCGTCGCCAATTGCCCACAAATGCGGCACGACTTCACCTGCTGATAGTACTGCCATGCGATCGTCTACTGGAATAAAATTCCGCCGATCGACTTCCACACCCACAGACTCTAAACCGAGATTTTTAGTCGCCGGGATGCGTCCCGTAGCCACCAAGCAAGCATCTACCTCGATGATATCTACATCTTCTTTGGTTTTGAAATCTGCTAACTCAATTACCACAGGTGAACCGGGAATAACTTTTTTGGCGTATATCCCGACTTTCGTTTCAATATCACGAGGAGTAATTAGCACTCGTTCGGCAAGTTTGGCAATATCGCGGTCAAATCCTGGCATTAACTGATCTAGGGCTTCAATCAAGGTGATTTCACAACCCAAAGCTGAGTAAATATCAGAAAATTCTAAACCGATGTAACCACTACCAATAATTGCCACCCAGTCTGGTAACGACTCTAATTTGACACCTTGATCGCTGGTAAAGACAGTTTTGCCGTCTACTTCAATCCCTGGAGGTACAAAAGGAATTGAACCGGGCGAAAGGATAATGTCTTTGGCTGTGATGGTTTTTTCACCACCGTCTCCGATGATCGAGACTTTTTGCGCCCCAGCGATTTTTCCCCAACCTCTGATGATATCGACTTTTAGACGTTTGAGGCTGTTGGTTAAGTCGCCTTGAATTTTCGAGACGAGATCGTTAGCATGATTAGCGATCGCTTGGCGATCGAATTCTACGCTACCAATTTGAATTCCCAGTGACTTGAGGTGGTGGGCATTGCGTAACTCCCGCACACGTCCAGATGCTGCCAGCAGCGCTTTAGAAGGAATACAGCCCCGATTAACACAGGTTCCTCCCATATCAGCAGCTTCAATAATTGCTGTTTTCAAACCACAACTTACGGCGTGTAAGGCTGCGCCATGTCCGCCTACACCAGCGCCGATAATTACTAAATCGTAATCATATCCTTGACTCACGTTAGTTTCCCCGTGTGCTTCGCCTATTTATTCTCAACTTGACCGACAATCAGCGCAACCCTTTTAATCAGTTATCAGTTATCAGTTTTATCGCTGAACTCTAAATCCCTTACCTTACATTACCCTGACTGTTTACTGTTGACTGTTCACTGATTTCAGGTTCGGGTATTGCTAACTCAAATTATGATTCACTCACTTCTGGCGAAAATATGGATATTTTCATTATATGGGTTGGTTTTCCCAGAAAAGCGACAAGAGATTAAGTGAGTATTTGCAGGGCAATGAAACTGATTTGCAGTTCTGAGCTAGTTAATGAATAGAAATTGCAGTCTTATTCAGAATCTCCACACCTTTTTCTTTACAGCGCGTTAGCGTAACACTAAGCTGGATTTAGGATTGATCCAGAAGATTTACGCAGGCGATCGCTCGATGTCTATTCCCCAAATTAGTGAATTTACTATCCGCCGTCATGCCAACGCAAAATCTTTCCAGCGGGGCGAGGCATATTACAACGCTGGTGCTGTTAATGCCGTTATCCAACGTGGTCATCTGCTTCAGGCTGTTGTAGGCACTGAAGCTAGACCTTATCATGTCAACCTGAATTTCGATAGCAGTGGGTTAACCTCAGTAAAATGCACCTGTGCCTACGACTATGAAGGGTGGTGCAAACACATTGTGGCGACGATGCTCGTTTGTGTGCGTAACTCAGAAAATATTGAGCAGCGCCCTACCCTTGAAGAACTACTAAATTGCCTGGATCGTATCGAAACTCAAAGGCTGCTGCAAGAGTTGGTAGCAGAATACCCCCCCCTAATTGAGGCAATTGACCGTCATGTAAGTTGGATGACAAATCCTGCTGACAACCAAACAACCATAAAATTCGTGCGCCGCAATACTCTTGATCCCGCTCCGTTTCGGCGGCAAGTACGCCAGATTCTCAAGGATACCGTGCGCTACTTTGAGGAGGGATACGAAGATGACCCAATTGGCGAAGATTTACTGAGTGTAGTGCAAACTGCGGTTGATTTTAGCGAACGTGGACAAGGTGAAAATGCGATCGCTATTTTGGAAGCGATTACCTCTACTTGTGCGGAAAATTGGGATGATGTTGCCGAATACGGCGCTGAAAATGATGAAGTTGTCGGGGAATTAAATAATGCTTGGTGTGAAGCAGTTCTGATTGCCGAACTTACTCCAGAAGAAAAAGTTGATATTCAAATAAATTTGGAAGCTTGGCAGGATGAGTGGAATGCTGATTTTGGTTTAGTCATGGAGGCTTTACGCCAAGGTTGGGATTATCCGCCGCTGGTACAAGTTCTCCAAGGTAACATTACTGAAAGGGGAGCATGGGAAGAAGACGTACCAGATTATGCCGATGATTTGGCATTAATTCGCCTGAAAATTCTCGAACGTCAAGAACGTTATCAAGAATACTTGTATTTAGCAGAAGCGGAAGGGCAAACTCAGCAATATCTGACAATGTTGGGGCGTTTAGGCAGGGTGGAAGAAGCAATTGATGCTGCTCAAACCCAGATGAACTCAATGGAAGAAGCCTTTGCCCTAGCGAAAACACTTAGCGTTCAGGGAGCGTTACAGCAAGCATTAGATATAGCCCAGAGTGGATTAAATTTACCGGGTAATTGTCAGTATGAATTGGGAATTTGGACAAGTGATTTAGCTATTGAGTTGGGTAATAGTGAAGCTGCCTTATTAGCAATCAAGGCAGCCTTTCAAATGAAGCCCTCTTTTGTGGATTACCAAAGGATGGCAGAATTGGCTGGGCAAAACTGGGAAAGTGTCAAAACAGACCTACTGAGAATTGTCCGTACTTATAGTGGTTGGGGAACAGAATCAGCCAAGGTGGATATATTCTTGCATGAGGGGCTAATTGATGATGCAATTGCGATCGCTAGTGAACTAAGTTCCGATCGTTCAGAGTTAATTCACCGAGTTATGGATGCTGCTATGTCTCATAATCCTGGTTGGGTGATTGCTAATGCTCGTCGCCGTGCCGAAAAGATTATGGATGCAGGTAAAGCCGAATACTACTATTACGCGGTTGAATGGTTGAAAAAGGCGCGTAATGCTTACCTGGAATCTGGGAAGAAAGCTGACTGGTTAAGCTATCGGGAAAACTTGATGCAAACCCACGCTCGTAAACGTAAATTGATGGGAATGTTTCAGCAAAGCGGTATGGAGTGAAGAAGGCAGGGCAATACGGTTCGGATAAGTTTTCATATCCGTTGTGGTTTGGGAAAAGGAGAAAGGGTAATACCAATTCAAAATTCAAAATTAAGAAAGCCAGACAGAACAAAGGTTTGGAAGTATGTATCTGTCGCATGATTTTTTCAAATTGGTATAAGGGGTAAAGATTTGAATTCACCTTTTTCACTTTTCCCTTTAACCGAACCGTATTATCCTGCCCCCTGTCTCAAAACCCGTAGCTTTGTACCTCATACAAAAGAAAACTGCTGTAAGTCTGCAATAACCAGATGATTTAGCTTTTAAATTGAGATTTGCTCAAGATATCAATTTTAGGACAAAAGATGAAGTAAGATTCACATCTGAAGCAGTCCCCGTATAATCCCATAGTTACTGCCAAAAAAATAGTCCGGTGCGATGATTGATAAATACCCTCAGAATCTTATAGTGTCGTGCTTACCGCTGAGTATGTTTCTATTACTTAGCAGTACATCTTTAAGTCCACTGAAAGCTCAGGTTGTTGATACTACAAAATTACCAACTAGTGATTTCACCCAATCACAGCAAATTCCCCCACCACAGGATATCCAACCACCCACACCTTCACCACTTCCCTCACCTGAAGTACCACAGCCACTCCCTCCACCAGCAGAACTACTTCCACCCTCTGCCCCAACTCCCACACCTGATGCACCACTCCCTGGTAACTTTCCTCAAACTATTGTTGTTGAACGCTTTGAAGTTGTTGGCAGCACAGTTTTCAGTGCCCAAGAATTAGCCAAAGCCACTGCTGAATTTACCAAACGACCGATCTCACTGACTGAAGTGTATCAAGCACGTTCTAAAATAACTGATCTATATGTCAAAAATGGTTATATTACTTCTGGTGCCTATATTCCACCTCAAACAATCCAATCTGGTGTTCTCAAAATTCAGGTGGTGGAAGGTAAATTAGAAGATATTCAGCTAACTGGGACTCGGCGGCTGAATCCGAATTATGTCCGTAGCCGATTAGCAATCGCGACATCACCGCCTCTGAATCGTCAGCGTCTATTAGAAGCACTGCAACTGCTGCAACTGAATCCTTTGATTCAAAACGTGACTGCTGAACTCTCGGCAGGATCGCGGACGGGTACGAGTCTTTTGGAAGTTAAAATCAGTGAGGCAAAAACCTTTAGTGGCCAAATAGTTCTTGATAATGGGCGATCGCCTAGCGTTGGCAGTTTCCGCCGTGGATTACGATTAAATGAAGCCAACTTACTCGGATTGGGAGATGGTCTGAGTGTAGGCTACACCAATACTGATGGTAGCAACTCCTTTGACGCTAGTTACACATTGCCTCTTAATCCCCGCAATGGAACGCTTACCTTGAACTATGGCACTACGTCGAGCAATGTCATTGAGCCTCCTTTCGACTTCCTAGATATCGAATCGGCTTCTCGTTACTACGAACTGACATTCCGCCAGCCAATAATCCAAACTCCTACACAAGAATTTGCTCTGGGGTTAACAACTTCCCGACGCGAAAGTGATATCTCGTCCTTTTTACAGAGAGAAGGGGTTCCCGCCTCTGAACTTTCGCCTGGTGCTGATGATGAGGGACGCACTAGGGTATCTGCGTTGCGATTTTTTCAAGAATGGACGAGTCGTAACAGTCGTGAAGTCATCGCCTTACGCTCTCAATTCAGTTTGGGCATAGATGTGTTGAATGCCACAGTTAATCAAGATGCTCCCGATAGCCGTTTTTTTGCTTGGCAAGGGCAAGCACAGTGGGCACGCCTTTTAGCTCCTCAAACCTTATTATTATTACGTTTAAATACGCAACTAGCATCTACAAAACTTCTGCCGATAGAGCAATTTGGCATAGGTGGGCAGGATAGTATTCGCGGCTACCGTCAAGATTACCTGCTCACAGATAATGGCACTTTTGTTTCTGCGGAAGTTCAAATACCGATTTTGCACTTACCCCAGATAGATAGCACCTTACAGGTTATCCCCTTTGTGGATTTTGGTGTTGGCTGGAATACTTCTGGTACAGACAATCCCGACCATAATACTTTAGCTGCTGTTGGCCTGGGGTTGCGTTGGGCACAGAGCGATCGCTTCACCGTTCGTCTTGACTGGGGTATTCCTTTGGTATCTGTTAACTCAAATGAAAGAACATTACAAGAAAACGGTCTGTATTTTAGTTTACTCTATAATCCTTTTTAACCGCTGTTCATGTCCACCCTCAACTCTGAATAGGGTGAATATGGACAGTAGTCAATGATGAAAAGTCAATGATGAAAATATAAACATTATTTCAGTTTTTATAAAAAAAACCCTGGGTTATGATTCCAGGGTGAATACACGTTTTTCAGGCATTAATAGATTGAATAATAACTTTGTAAAATAGTTATTTCTACTATCTATAGAATGATACAACAGTAGATTTAGTTATTTTAGTGTATGGATACATCTGCCATTGGGAGTATACAAATATTGGAAGAGGCAAGTTATCCGGCAATATTCTGATTGGATTAACCTTCAAATGGTGCTGTAATTAATCCGTATAATTTAAGCTAATTTAATTTTTTGGGGCGCATAAAAACACATCAAAAATTAAATGTAATTTCTTGGGAGAGATCCGCAAAATAATCTGTGGTCAAGGAAAATAACTTAAGTGTTTTTAGGTAGTTGCACGGTAAATAAACTCCCTTTCCCTAGTTCAGAAGCTACCTGGATAGTTCCTGCGTGCCCTTCTATAATGCGGTGGGATAAATGTAGTCCTAAACCACTACCTGAGCGTTTATTTCTGCCTTGGCGAAATCGCTCGAAAATTGTTGCCTGATCTTCTGGCGCAATCCCATATCCTGTATCTTGTACCTCAATTATTACCGAATCTGGATCTCCTGGATTCGATGATGTTTCATAAATGCGGATTGTTATGCCTCCTGTATCTGTAAATTTGATGGCATTTGCAATCAGGTTGTTTAACACTCGCCGTAATTCCAAACGATCGCCCATGATAATACCAGCGTTTTGACTCAGTGGATCTAATTCACGGGTATCGATTTCCAGAGTCAAGCCTTTTTCACTAGTTAGAGGACTTAGTTCGCTGACTACTTCTTGAGATATCTCACATAAATTGCATTCCTCCCAATTTAACGTTTTTTTACCTGCCTCGAAGCGATAGACTTCTAACAGAGTGTTTACCATTTCCATCAAATTTTGGTTACTGCGAATCATGACTGCGATCGCCTGTTTCATTTCCGGCGAAATTTTGCAGAATGTTTCCATTTCAAACAAATTCAACATCCGATCGGCGGCTACTAGCGGAGTTCGCAAATCATGAGTCAGACGGGAAACAAAATCTTCCCGTTGGCGGGCCATTTTTTGTTGTTCGTCCAGACTGTGCTTGAGACGTAGTAGTGATCGCACTCTTGCCAGTAGTTCATCAGTATCAAATGGTTTTCGAATAAAATCGTCAGCACCAGCATCCAAACCTTCGACAACGCTGGATTGATGAAAGGCAGTAATTAACAGAATTGGAATGTAAGAGATTGCAGGGTTCTTCCGAATCCGACGTGTGACTTCATAGCCATCTATCCCCGGCATCATTACATCTAACAGAATCAGATCGGGTGGAGATTGCTCAATTTTCCGTAAAGCCTTTATGCCATCTGAAGCCAAATCAATTTCATACCCCTCACTTTCTAAAATTGCTTGAACCAAAATGAGATTATCTTGAGTGTCGTCAACTGCTAAGATACGATAAATTTTATTATTTTCAACTACAGACATGATTTATAAATTTTTATCAGTTTTTTTGGAAGTAATTTTTAAATTTAGGATATTCTATTGGCTTTCCTGGATTGAGAAGATGACTGATGAGGATTTTGTACAGGGCAGAAAAAATCGTCGTTATCTAACTGTGAACTTGGAGCATTGCCTGCTCCAGTCCGTAATGTAATTTTGCGTGGCAATTCAATTTTAAACATTGAACCCACCCCCAATTTGCTCTCCAGAAAGATTTTACCGCCCATCATTCGTACTAGTGAATCTATAATTGCCAAACCCAGACCTGTACCTGGATATTTGCGAGTGATAGTTTGATCGACTTGCCGAAATGCTTCAAAAATATGCTTGAAATCTTTGGAGGCTATACCAATACCTGTATCTTGAACGATAATTACCACTCGATTTCCCGGCAGTTCCTTAACCTCAACCCAAATTTCACCAGACTCTGTGAATTTAATGGCGTTGGAAAGCAGGTTAATCAAAATCTGTTTGACACGAAGCGGATCGTTAAATACCAAAGGATTTTGCAAATCAGTTTGTACTAACAATAAAAGATTTTTCGCCTCAGCTAGGGAACGCATTTCACTGACAACGATATTAATTACTTTTGATACATCAAATCTTTCCGGCTTTAAATCTAATCCTCCTCCCTCCAGCTTGGAAAAGTCGAGAACTTCATTGAGTAGCATCAATAAATGCTTGCCATTATTCAAAATGCGCTCAACCATATCTGCTTGCTGGCGCGTTAGTTGACCGAACTTCGGACGCAGCAGGATTTGCGAAAAACCAATAATCGCATTCATCGGCGTTCTAAGCTCATGGGAAATGGTTGCCAAAAAAAGCGATTTTAGACGTGATGCCTCCAATAGCTTGAAGTTTTGCATTTGAATCTGTTGCTGTTGTCTCTCCAATTCTTGGTTCTTATAAATGAGTTGTTCATTACTTTCTCTGAGTTGCTGGTTTGCCAAATCTGCCTGTATTTCCGCCCGATAAATCCGAATCGCACTCCGCAAAACCTGCGACAAAGTTTCTGGGGATATTCTAGACTTAGAAAGATAGTCTGTAGCACCAGCTTTCAATAATTGCAGAGTAATTTGTTCATCTCCTTGACCAGTTAGGACTACTAAAGGAACTTTAATTTTTGAAGAACCTAGCTGTTGAATCAAGGTTAGTGCATCCTGGTCTGGTAAGCGATAGTCGAGGAAAACACAATCGTAAGTATTAATGCTTAAGAGAGAGAGCGCATCATTACCACAGCCTACTTCAGACAGTTCTATCTGAACACCTGCTATACTCAGGGCAGAACAGATTGCTATCCGGTCTACTTCGTCATCGTCTACAACCAAAATTTTCAGCGTCTCTTCCATCGGTTTTAATTTTCGCCGCCAAACATAGGTTGATGTATAATATTTCTCTTTTCAGATTATCCAACTAAAGAATATAAGATTTTCGGACATCTAAAACCTGTAATTTGATTGATTAAGATATTTTGCATAATATCTAGTTTAATACTTGCTTGATATTAATCACATCAACTTCGTTATCCTCCATTAGTAGTATGTTAATCACTCTTTCGGGCGTTTCCTTGGGTGGAATTGAGTCTGTTGTATCTTCAATCTGGTTAATTTCCCAGATGGTAACTAAACTCCTAGCAAATGACCAATGCCATGCAAAAAATTAGTAATTAACAAGCAGACACTGCTGATATAAAGTAAAATAAATTACTTTACCAAGCTTAAAACAATTCTAGATGAGTGAGCAAGCCACCGTCGTCAGTCATTGGTGAGAGTTGCATACTATTATCGTGTACCATAAGCTTGAACAGTTTTATCTATCAGGTTAGTTAGAGCAGATAAATAAAAAAGTACTATCTATACCTATTTGTGAATGTGAAGTAATCCTAGCTCCTGAAATTTCGACAATTTTCTTAGCGATCGCCATATTTGTGTTAGTATTTACCCAGAGATATCTATTTTTATAGATGTTCGAAAACTTACCAATCATTGCCGAAGAAAGGCTCCTGACAAAAGTTAGGCAAAAATTCAAAACCTAAAAGGGGAGAGATTCGCACAGAGGGTTTGTATTATATCGTGTTAAGAGTTCAGACAAATCAAGTTCGCCACCAAGAACTACGAATTACTTTGCTGTTGGTGATTACACCAAATTTTAACGCTACCTGATTCCCTTTCATGAGGATCTCTATTGGCTCTATCAATCGGATGAATCCAAAAGTTTGATTAAAAATCGCTCGAAACCATCGTTCACTTTCTCGTAAAGCAACCATCACCCGCTGTAATTTTTTCATTTTCGTAAGCTTTTTTTAAAGTTTGAGCCAAAATAATACTAATTAACGAATAGAACATGGTAATTAAAAGCTGAATTATCAGCAAAGAGCAGCAATTTGGCATTCGTTTCAATATTTCATACTTTTTGTGTAAGTATCTATATATCTCAAGCTAGATTTGTCCTCTATCTAAATATAAAATTTTTGAGTATTTGTTATTTCTATCGGTGGATGCAGACAGGTTCAAATATCATCTATCTTGAGTTTGGGAAAATAATAGATAATAGTTACAAAAGGCAAGACTTTGAAAGATGCAAACAGTGCAAGAGTGAGTGTAGCGATGAATGAAATTAGTATTATTTTAATTGAAGATCATGACTTAACGCGAATGGGGCTACGAGCAGCATTACAGTCTCATAGCGCATTGAAAGTAATTGGGGAAGCGGCAAATGCTACCCAAGGATTAAAACTTTTAGAAACGGCAAAGCCAGATGTAGCGGTAGTAGATATCGGTTTGCCTGATATGGATGGCATCGAACTCACTCGCAAATTCAAACGCTCCCAGGCTGAAAATGGTGGGCAATCTACTACGAAGATTCTCATCTTGACAATGGATCATACAGAGGATGCTGTACTTGCAGCCTTTGCAGCTGGTGCTGATTCTTATTATATGAAAGAAACCAGCATCAGTAAATTAACTGAGGCGATCCAAGCAACTCACGGCGGTAACTCTTGGATTGATCCGGCAATTGCCAACGTGGTATTGCGGAAGATGCGCCAAGGTATTCCTGGAGAAAGTCAAGGTTCTGACAAGCCGAAGACTGTAAAAATTGAGGCGCTGGCGACAGAATACGAGCAAGTTTTGGAAACATACCCTCTGACTCAACGGGAACTGGAAATCCTAGAGTTGATTGTAGCTGGGTGTAGCAATGGGCAAATTGCCGAGAAACTCTACATTACAGTTGGTACTGTCAAAACCCATGTTCGTAATATTCTAAATAAACTATGTGCTGATGACCGTACCCAAGCTGCTGTGAGGGCCTTACGTTCGGGGCTGGTGGCGTAAGGGATTAGGGACAAGGGAGATGAGGGGACAAGGGGACAAGGAGAATAACCTGCCACAATGCCCCATACCCACTGCCCCATTATCCCAATTTTTCCCGCAAGCAATTAGCAATACGTAGTGCTGCTCCCGGTTTGCCCATGCGTCGCTCACCATTTTCAGCAATAATTTGCAAATTATCAGGGTTTTTAAATAGGGATTGTACAACCTTCGCTACTTCTGCTGGTTGATGAATTAAAATCAAAGACGATCCCAGAAGGCGACTTTGAGATTCAGCAAAGCCAGGGTTGTATTGTGGCCCATTACCGGGAATTGCGATCGCAGGTTTGCCTAAACCGATAAACTGTTCTGTGGCTGTACCTGCCATTGCGATCGCTATATCTCCCAAATGCAAGCAATCATTATAGGCTTGTTGTGTCAATAGCAGATAAGCATTTCTCTGTTTAAATGTCAAGACATTTGGATCGCGAAGTTGGATAGGAGATGCTGATTCAGTGCGCCAGCCTTGAGATTGTACACTTTGGGATAAAATATTAGAGTCTAAACCAGGAGCGATCGCACCTAAAAACACTACTGTCTTAGAAGTATAGAAGATCGAATCTCGCTGTTGAAAACTTGCCATCAATGCAGATACGGCAATCATAATTGTTTCCCAGTTGGTGTATGCTTCTGGCGGATGAGAACCAGGAAGAAGAGTCACTACAAAAGGTCGAACAGTCTCTTGCTGTTGGATATTCTGACTATAAAATTGTTGGCGTGAAAACGTCGGTTCTAGACCATCCATCATGGGATTACCCAAATGAAAAGCTGGAATTGGCCATTGTTTTAATGTTTCCGTCGTCAGCGCATCTCTAAGGAACACAGCTTTACAACGGCGACGACTCATTAACCAACGTTCCCAAGGATGGTAAACTGAACCAGAAAAGTTTTCCCAACCTGCGTCTTTAGATTTCCGTGGTAATAATCCAGCTTCGTCGCGCACATAATATTCAGATTTTGCCGTACCAACAAAAGCATAATTAGCGCCACTGAATGTTGCAAACAACAGCGGCAAAATATCTCCCACTGCTAAAATCGCTCTTTTATTACCTAATTTTTTTTGAGAACTCACCCAACGGCGGATAGCTTTAATTTGGCTGAGGGTAAGTTTCAATAAACCACCGCGTACATCCCGCGCTAATTGGCGGCCATCCATATAAATAAAGCCGCCAGAAGGCATATTCAGGACTGAACCGATAAAGGGGATATCCAACTGTTCATAAGCACGTCCTTCACCCACCAGAGGCAAAGCAAATATCTCTGGTGGGTTTGGTTGTCGTCGGAGTTCTTGCAAAATCTGAACTGCAATCATATCTTCCCCATGACCATTACTTAATACAAGTAACCGCAAAGGAGAAGTTGCAGATTGGGAGTTAGAAGCTAGGGATGACCGAGATAGATTACTCATAGAAACAAAATATCAAAATTAACTGTCTGTTTGGGTAAGAGGTATAAATAGGGAAATCGACGAAGAAGCTGGAAGTTAGTATTATCCCTATTCCTTTACTTCCCTACAACTAATACCAATTTTGGATAGGAATGTAATTGTTTGAAATTTCTGGAACAGCCTTTTGGTCAATACTTTTAATCAAAAATCTAAAATCCAAAATTAGTATAACTCCCAGTTAATTAGGTTAAATATTATGCGAGTTTCTGCTACTGCAATTTTTACTTTAGCGACTTTAGCTACTGGCAATATTACTCAGCAAGCAACGGCTGCACCTGCTAAAAACGTTACTCCAACTGCAAAAGCTGGTAACTTGGTGGTGCCGATAATTGAAAACACTCCCGCACGGGTAGAGACAATTGCTTCCCCAGAAACTATAGTTGCACAACAATTTTCCCAAAATCCCGTCGCCGTGCAAACAGGTGCAAACAAAAATTCCCCAGTAGTCTTAAAATCAGCAGAAAAGGGAAATTCATCAGTAACACTCCCTCCCACTCCCTCTTTTTCACCTTCATCCCCCAAAACTCCTGCGACTGAAAACAATTTAGTTGTCACAGCTACAGATGTACAGGTGGTGGGAGCCAATCAAGAATTACAGCAAATCATTCGCCAGGTGATTAAAACTCAGGTGGGTGGAGAAACCAGTCAAAGCCAGCTACAAAGAGATGTAACAGCAATTTTAAATACAGGTTTATTTAGCAGTGTCAGTGTGAATAGCTTTAGCACACAGGCTGGATTGAATGTAGTATACCAAGTTCAACCAGTGATTGTGCGATCGCTGCAACTATCTGGTGCTAAAGTACTTACCTATCAAGTCGCCCAACAACGTTTGCAATCTCAAATTGGAACCACCATTAGTCCCAGTGGACTGCAACAAGCAGTAGCACAAATTAACAAGTGGTACGCCGACAATGGTTATAACTTAGCACGGGTGTTATCAATTAAACCTAGTTCTCAAGGCATTCTCACTGTGAATGTTGCTGAAGGTTTGGTAAGTGATATCAAGTTTCGCTTTGTCAACGATGAGGGTAAAACCGTTGATAGCAAGGGTAATTCTGTTGGAGGACGCACCAAATCAGATATCTTACAACAACAACTCAAGTTGAAACCCGGTCAAATTTTCCAAGAAAATATCGTTAAACAAGACATTCAACAGCTATATCGTACTGGTTTATTTGAAAGTGTGAATGTTGCCTTAGAAGGAGATGCGACAAAACTTGATTTAGTCTACCAACTCAAAGAGACTGGGGCGCGTGGTGTTAACTTGGGTGGTAGTTACAATGCCGATCAGGGGTTGGTAGGTACAATCAGCTATCAAGATCAGAATGTCGGCGGTGTTAATGATACTTTAGGTGTGAATGTTGGTGTAAGTAGCCGAGACTTGCAGTTTAATACCAAATTTACCAGTCCTTATCGAACAACTAACCCCGATCGCTTGGGCTACACTGTAAATGGTTTTCGTAGTCAGGAACTTTCGGAAACCTTTGATGACAAGATTAAGCTAGCTAACGGCGACAAAGTGCGAGAAGGGCAAATTGGCGGTGGTGTCAGCTTGCAGCGACCAATTGACGATTGGAATACCTCATTAGGATTAAACTATACCCGAACTAGTATTCGCGATCGCCAAGGTAATATTACCCCAACTGACGTTCAGGGCAATTCTTTGTCTGCGAGTGGAACTGGTATTGATGACCTAACTACCGTATCGTTCACCGCCACCAAAGACCAACGAGATAATCCCCTCAATCCAACTCAAGGTTCCGTTTTGAGTCTGAGTACAGAACAATCTGTACCCATCGGTGAAGGTAATATTTCCCTCAATCGCCTCAAAGCTAATTACAGCCAATATTTACCAGTACAGCTATTTAACAGTAAACAGCCACAAGTATTTGCGGTGAATGTCCAAGCCGGTACCGTCCTTGGGAATTTACCGCCCTACGAAAGTTTTAACTTGGGTGGTTCCAACTCAGTGCGCGGCTACGATTCTGGAGAAGTTGGCAGTGGTCGCAGTTATGTATTAGCTTCCGCAGAATATCGTTTTCCCGTCTTACCAATCGTCGGCGGTGTATTGTTTGCCGACTTCGCCTCAGATTTAGGTTCTGGTGATACTGTATTAGGAGATCCGGCAGGTGTACGAGATAAACCAGGTTATGGTTTTGGTTATGGGGCGGGAGTGCGACTAAATTCACCACTAGGCTTAATTCGGGCTGACTATGGCATTAACGACCAGGGAGAAAGCAAAGTGCATCTAGGAATTGGGCAGCGATTTTAATTTGAGTTCAGGCATTGCTGAGAAGGTCATATCCAGAAATTAAATATGCGTTATCCAGAACCCTTGTAGAGACATAGCAGTGCTATGTTTCTACATTTTTTTCACTCATATCTCTATTAGCGATCGCCTTTGAAAATGACTTTTATAAATTGGCCAATTTATTACACAATATTTAATAGTATATAAATTTCAATAATCAAAGGAAAAAAGCTATTGTCACGTTTTCACGAGACATTAATTTTTTAATAGCGCTAGTCATGCAGAATATAAAAAAATATTATAAGTAATAGCATGGAAAAAAGTGTTATTAATGCCAGCCTTTCTACTCAGAACCTAACCTTTCGTCCAGGTGATACTCCTGTATCATTTGAGGTAACTGTCAATAATGACAGCGATCGCTTCGTCAATTTTCAGATAGAAATTACCGCAGCCGGAGAAATCCGCAACACAGGATATCGCTGGTATAGACTTGAACCAGAGGTAGCGGCAGCCAAGCCACCAGGCAGTAGTACCATCTTCCAAGTTTTCGTCTTCAATACACCCATTCCGGGATTTGTTGGTACTGTCAACCTGATGGTAAATATTTTTTCACCGCAATTAGCACAACAGTCTAGACTTGTGCTACGCCTGAAAATCGAGCGAGACAACAGACCCACACATTTAAGTGTAGAACTACCTGTACGAGAGTTCCAAGTTTATCCCCGCAATTCTGTCGATATACCAGTACGGGTGCGGAACTTGGGACAACAACCAACTGAGGTAATGCTGCGTTTTACAGGCGTCGATTCGTCTTGGCTGGCTGGCAGTGCAGAACGCCGATTACCCTTAGATCCGGGTGGTTTAGCAGAAGCTACATTCCAATGCCAACCTCCTTCTGTAGTGCAAGCGCCCAGTCAAAATTATCCTTTTACTATTGAAGCTGTTAGCAATAATGGTTATCCAACTAATGCTGAAGGCAATATTGAAGTTTTGCCAGTGGGTTTTATAGACTTTACTACCACAGAAAAACACCTAAAAATTCCCAGTAAATCGGCATGGTTGCCTGACTGGAAATCTGATACAGCTTCCTTTGAATTACTATTTAAAAATGCTAGCAACCTCAATCAACAAATTAATGTGCAGGTGCAGGGTAGAGACTGGCGAAAATGTAGTTTTAAAAAGCTTCCCGAAACTGCCAATCTTCATCTAGGGGAGACAAGTAAAGTTATTCTCGATGTTAAAACAAAACGTCCTTGGGTGGGAATCGGTAAAACTTTGTTGCTGGAGGCTAAATCGGAATTATCCGACCAACGTTTAGGAAGTACAGATCCAGCCACGCAGACATTAGAAGTAAAAACTCTGCCAATTATACCTTTATGGCTACAATTAGCTGCGATCGCACTATTAGCCGCACTCCTCGCATTAATCTTGCAACCAAGAGGTGTAATGCATACACGTTCTGTCAACTCAGTGCGTTTTAGTGGCATTGGTTTATCTGTGGTCAGTGGCTCAGATGATTGCACCTTAAGGCTTTGGCGAATTGGTGCTGATAGCTTAAACCCTGATGATACGGTGACATACGCTGGACAGCCCCTTGCTTGCGATCAACCGCAACAGCCCAAAGGCTTGATGGCCATTACCGATGACGCTGTACAAGTCTTGCGCTTCATGCCGTTACAAAATAATCGTGTTGCTGTTGGTTTAGATAATGGTGTAATTGAACTTAGAGATGTCCCTTCAGGTGCCAAGATTAGCCAACTTCAAGACCTTAAAGATCCTAAAGCAAAAGGTGATCGCGTTTTTGACCTAGCTTTTACCTCAAACTCACTTAACTTATTCAGTGGGTATGGCAGTGGTAAAGTTAGGGTGTGGTCAAGACCAGCACCTAACAGCGATTTTTTGCCAGAACCACAAGTTATTGACGTACAAAGTAGATTGAAACTCTCAGGTTTCCAAGTCCGGGCATTAAATCTCAGCCCAGATGCAAAAACTCTAGTAATTGCTGGAAACTTTAAGCGTTTTATATTGTGGCAATGGAATCAAACTCAATCTGATAAACAATCGCCAAGTTTATCAGTACAAAATCTAGAAAAACTAGACCCATTAGTTGGACCTGAAGACTTTATTTGGGGATTAGCTTTTGTTCCTAACTCAACAGGAAGAATCCTCGCAACTTCTGATTCTGCGGGATTTATTACGATTTGGGATTTAAATCAGTGTCAAACTATCAAAAATCCGAATCCGCTAGAAAAAGTAAATGAACTTAATTGTTCACAACTAGACCGTTGGTCAGCATCAAAAACATCTGTGCGGACTCTAGCATTTAGTGACGATGGTAGTCTCTTAGTAAGTGGTGGCGATGATGGACGAGTCGTAGTTTGGTATTTAACTCCCGAACATAAGCTCGACAAAACAAAAGCAGCAGAAGGTAAAACAATTTACCAAAGCTCTAAAAAAATCAATAGTATCGACTTGAAAACTAATCAAGGAACCATGATTGTGAGTGGTGGTGAAGATTTTCAGGTTAAATTACACCGCATCAAAGAAGGGAATCAATGACATGCAAGCTAAATTCAATCCACTGCAAGTTATTATCAACCCACCTGGAATTCAATTTGGGATGCCAGGAGATACGATTGAACTCTATATTGTTGTAATCAATCAGGGAGATCAGAGTGCGGTTATTGACTTATATTTTGTTTTTGACGAAGTATTTCAAAATTTAACTGGCTGGTCTAGTTCTCCTAGAGAAAGTTTAGCATTAGCTCCAGGTCAAAATAGCGACGAAGTAAGATTTGAGTTTCAAATTGCTGCAAATGCTCTCCCAGGAACCTATGACTATACACTAGTCGTAGATTCCCCTCTACATTATCCCCAAGATACTCCCATAACTTTCGCAAACCAAATTAAGGTTCTGCTAAAAGAACAGACCGCAATTCGGGTGAACGACCCGACATTTTCCATTATACCTAATACCAACCCCAACAAACCGTTAATTTTCAATCCTAGTGAACCTCTGCAAGTGGAGGTAATAGTTGACAACCGCTCTTCTCTCGTAGACAGATTCCGCTTGAGTTGCCCAGATTTAGACGATGACTGGTTCACAATTAATTATCCTGCAACTGGATTTGAGGGGCCAGGATTAGTGTCTGACGTGACTGCACTAGAACTCAATCCTGGTACTCAAGGTCAAATATTATTGAAATTTCACCCACCTGGGGATACTCTTGCGGGAAGCTATTCGCCGACAATCCGCTTGTGTTCAGAAAACTCTCCAGACTTAGTACTGCTGGATTTGGTGTATATCCAAATTCCGACAAATTATCGCTTAGATATAGAACTTAATACCATCTTGGGACAAGTTAGCCGGAGTCTTGGCAAGTACGAATTATCACTAGCTAACCAGGGCAATATTGTCCGCGAACTGATATTAAACTTAAAAAGTCGAGACGAAGAAGAACTATATACTTACAAATTTGATCCCACTGAAGTAAGATTATTACCTAATAGAAGTGCTGTAGCCGATTTGACGCTCAAACCCAAACCTTGGTGGCGACGACCGTGGTTTGGTGCAGGGCTAGTGGTCAACTTTCAACTCGACATCAAAGATAAACAAAGTTTACCACTACCTAACACATTGCCTCAAGGAACTTTGGTATGGAAACCTCGTCCTTGGTGGCAATTTCTTCTATTAATTTTGGCAATGTTGGGGTTATTAGGAGGGATAGGATTTATCATTTGGCGAATTTTAAACCCCGATCCTTTAAGATTAGAAAGTTTTAGTGCAAATGACTCTCAAATAACTGAAGGTGATGAGGTCGCTTTAAACTGGGAAATTCACCACTATAAACAGTTAAAAAAGTTAGTTTTGACGGCTAAAGGTTCCCAGCCTATTCAGCCTATTATTTATGACTTTAGCAATGGCATTCCTGAAACACTGGGTAAAGCAAGCGCTAATCAAATACCTCCTTGTCAGGTGCAAGATAAACAAGAGCTAATTTGTAGCAACGTTAAAACTGGAGTGAAAACAAAAGGGAATTACACTTTTGAGTTACAAGCCTTTTATCGCAATGGTATACAAATATTTTCTCCTAATAACAAATTAGCTAGCCAAACCACCCAAGTAGAAATAGCTGAAAAACAAATTGCTGAAGTACTTAGTTTTCAACCAGATAAACCAGTGTATACAAAAGGTCAAAATATTCTTTTAAGCTGGGCAATTGCCCGTCCATTATTGTTAGCGCGAATTCAAATCGCTGGCAGCGCAGATGATGGTACATTATATAGTGAGCCAATTACTTATAAATTTAATCAAGGTAATATTACCGATCCGAAACTTCAAAAGCTATGTACACAACAGAATCAACAATTGCGATGTACAAATATTCCTCTTTTAGCAACTAAAGCCGGAAATTTTGTATTTGAAATCAAAGCCTTTCCTAACAATGGAAGTCAAAAAACTAGTTTTAAAAAGACTGAATCAAAAATTGGAATATTACCGAAACCATTTAAGATTGTCTCTTTTAGAATCAACGGTAGCGAACAACCAAATCTGGTTCTGAAGGAAGGTGAATCTGCTACCCTGAGTTGGAGAGTAGAGGGAGAAAATATTCAGGTTAAACTTCTACCATACGGCAATGACGTTCCAGCAGTTGGTTCAATGAAGCTTCCAGTCAATCAAGCCTTCCCCCCTCAAATCGGACTGCTAGTCAATGATATATCTGGCAAGCAACAACCCCAGCAAAGAGGATTTGCAATCACAGTCCTCAAAAAAGTAGAGCCTACTCCTATACCTGGCATTAACCCAATTCCACCTACTCTGCCACCAAGCAATAGCCCATTTAAGACTCCTTTACCTCTGAGGTAACTTTTTGGGCATTTGCTAGCTCAATTCCTGGTTTTATGAAAAGCTCGGCGTCTGCGCCCATTTTCAAGCTGAGGTTTTCGCAACGGTACTACCTCAGCTTCACTACTCTCACGTGCTACCCGAATCAACAACCCAGCAGCTATTAAGCTGGCAATCATAGAATTACCACCATAACTAAACATGGGCAAAGGTAAGCCAGTAGTTGGTAGAGAACCTGTAGCAACACCGATGTGGAGCAATGATTGTCCTACCATCAAACTCGTCACGCCGATCGCGACTAATCTATTTACTATATTTTTAGCCTTTAGTGCCACAACTAATCCGAGAGTAGCGAATGTAGCTAAAAGTACCAACAACACCATACTGCCAACAAAGCCAAACTCTTCAGCGAACACCGCAAAAATAAAATCGGTATCTTGAATTGGTAAATAAAACAGCTTTTGTTGAGAAAGCCCATATCCAGCTCCCCAAGTTTTACCAGAACCCACAGCTAGTAGACTTTGCACCAACTGGTAGCCATCTCCTGTAGCATCCGCCCAAGGATTGAGGAATGACATCACCCGCTTACGCTGATACTCTTTAATACTAATACTGAGTAGTGCCAACATTACTCCACCAATTGCTGTTCCTCCCAGGTACTTGTAAGGTAAGCCAGCTGCTAGAGCAATTAGCCAGATAGTCATGCCGCAAAGTGCGGTTGTACTCAAGTTAGGCTGGGCAAGAATTCCTAAAAGTACCAGACCAAAAACACCCAACCATGCGAAGCGAACCCGCCAACTAATTCGTTCCCACTGACCAAAAAGCCGCGCACTTTGCAACACCAAAAAGGGTTTAATTAGTTCTGAAGGTTGAATCGGAATTGGCCCGATCGCAATCCAACGCGCTGCATCAAAAGCTTTTCTTCCCAATCCTGGGATCAGTGTGACAAAAATTAACCCCAAAAACAGCAACAAAAACCAATGGGATAATCCCAAAATTTTCTGCAACGGCGAATTAACAATAATATTGAATCCGATTAAGGAAACTAAGACCCAAAGCAGTTGACGTTTAAAGTAGTACAAACCATCATTCTGACGGGCATCAGCGACAGGATAAGATGCTGAAAATAGCATGACCAAGCCGACGAACAGCCAAATCAACGTTAACCAGCGCAACAACCGCGCTTCTAATGCCCAGTTGGAGACTGAACTATCAAAAATTGGAATCAGGCGGCGTAGATTCACGATCGGTACAGGTAAAAAGTTAGAAATTAGGAGTTAAAAATAAAACTCATAAATCATAACTTATAACTCATAAGTAGGCTTTACAACCATAAATCTTAGAGTTGTTAACTTCAATACACCACTAGTTCAATATTTCTGAGAAATTTAAATCTCTACTCTGTAACAATAAAGTAGTATTTTATACTAAAAAATTATGATTGCTATAGTCAAGAGCGATCGCTCGAAAATTGACTTAAAGTATTTATTTTATTAAACTTAATGATTTGATGCAATTAAGTGATTGTTTGTTCATAGATAGGGGAATTTCAATCCAGAACTCAGTTCCTTGCCCAGGTTCTGATACGCATCGTAGTGTTCCCCCATGTTTTTCAACTACAATCTGATAGCTAATTGATAAACCTAATCCTGTACCCTTACCGACTGGCTTAGTTGTAAAAAATGGATCAAACAGTCGTTCCTTAACTGCTTCTGTTATTCCTGAACCATTATCGGCAATTCGGATTACACAGTTCGTTTCGATGATTTCCGTAGTAATTGTAATTATATTAGGATTAGCATGAATTTCTGCGATCGCGCGTCTACTATCATAATTATCGAGCGCATCGATTGCATTACTGATAATAATATTCATGAATACTTGATTGAGTTGGCCAGCGTAGCAATCTACTAAAGGTAAATCTCCATAATTTTTCACTACTTTGATCCCAGGATGATCGACACTATCTTTGAAACGACTTTGTAAAATCAGCAAAGTACTATCCAGTCCCTGATGAATATCAACTCTTTTCTTCTCCGCCTCATCGAGACGAGAGAAATTCCGCAGAGATAAGACAATTTCAGAGATCCGTTCGGCTCCTACTTCCATCGAATTTAGGATTTTGGGCAAATCATCTAGTAAAAAATCTAACTCAATTTCCTTAATGTATTTTTGAATATCTGACACAGGATTGTCATAAAATTGCTGGTAAAGATGCACAAGGTTCAGCAAACACTGTGTATAATCTTTTGCATATTTCAAATTACCATAAATAAAATTAACCGGGTTGTTAATTTCGTGAGCAACTCCTGCAACTAACTGCCCTAAACTGGACATTTTCTCAGCTTGGACTAATTGAGCTTGAGTTTGTTGTAGCTCCCGGAGGGATTTTTCCAATTTTTTAGACTGAGCCTCAGCAATTTCTGCCAAATTCTCCTTGATTTGTAGCGTACTCCGTAGTTGTGCCCTTTGCTGTTTCAGTTCACTTGTTAACTTTTTGGCATCAGCCAAAGCAGTATTCTGAGCTTGTAGGAGAAACAGGAAATCAACAATAGGATCGTGAATTGCAAAGTCTTTGAGTTTAATACCCAGAGGAGCGAGGCTAGTTGTATCTGTAATCCAGGGAGAACCTAAAAAAATATCACCTCCTCCTCTGGTTGATACATCATCTGTGCATTCCATTGTGGAGAAACTCTAATATAAACAGGGCACGAGACTGTTTACTGATAACATCAAAATCGACCAAAATTTTTGGACGATTGATTTGGAAATGCTGCTCAATCAATTTACCAACTAATGGTTCAGGACAAATGCGCCCGAAAACATCACCAGCTTGTACAATTTCCCGATTACAGTTAAAGGCAAAGTGGAAAGGAAAAGCTTTCGCCAGTGTTGCTGGCGAAAGTGTAAGGTGAGGAGGAGCCATGCTACTGCACTCAATTTGGTTTATAAATCACTAAAAATTCATCATCTTCAGCGCCTTCATCTCGACTTTGGCTTTGGGTAACATGAACTTCTGTATCAAACCTACTTCCCAATCCCTTGACTAATCCAAGAATCATTGGCGCTAGCCCTTCTCTATCAGAGCGATAATGTAAGCTCAGAGAATTTTCTTCTATATCAGTACACTCAAATGATGGGGGTTGAAGTTTAGGAAAACTAACTCCTAAACGAGCATGAAGATCATCAAGGTTTTCTAAAAACTTAGGGAGTTCATCTCCACTCATATCCATCAATTCACCATAGCCTTCTTGAGCAGTGTACTGAACCCAAAATTCCCCAAAGGCTTGCATAATCTCCGAGGAAGATAAACCGAGAATGACACTAGCAGCTTTTACCAGCTTGTGGGTGATGTCATCGGGATAGCCTTCCATACTGAGGAAAACATCTAATCCACCTCTGCTTTCTGCTTGATTGTTTTCCAATTATCTTCGCCAAAGCGACTGCACACCATGTCTTGAATCGCCTTGTTCACTAATCCGTACATGGAAGCCTCCTCTTGCTGCACCTGATTTTACTTTCTGAATTTGCGCAAAACTCGACAATTAATTCCTTAAAAGGCTTGTTTAAATGAGAAGATTTTCTACAATCAAACCTTAAAATTTTTTATTACAGCCTTAAAAACCGAAAAAATAGGGAAAACTGTTTGTATTTTAATGCTACAAATACTAATTGTTACAACCGCCTTTTCACTTATTCGTTTTACCAAGCAGGCTTTGAGGGTTTATAGTAAAGACTTTGTGCTTAAAAAATAAGGACCAAAGTCCTTACTACAAACTTACTCATCCATTAATTTAAGCTTGACAGATTAACTACAGGGATTCATCAAAAGGCAGCCATGAATCAGGATACAAGCTATATTTAGAGATTTGACGCTGAATACCGTTAAAAAATTGAAGGCGGGCATCCATAGCTTCGGAAATAGCTAGCTTTATCTTAATATCTTCTTCATTCATGGTAATCTGAGGTTCAATCACTGCCGCTAGCTTCGCTGCATGACTATCATCCACATCAATATGGACTTCAAAAAAGATCAGCGATTCTTTGGGTAAAGGAGTAGCGCCAACAATTCCTTTGCTGTGCGATTATATAAGTTTTTAGTTGAGTTTTTGTGATTCACCTTTGACATTTTTAATTATTTATTTATACTCAAGTTAGACTTGTCTTGATCGATTTAATCTGGCAAAACTGAAATATTTGATGTATATGTTTTAACAATTAATATGTTTATCTGAGAATGTTAATTTTACTGGCTTTATGTTTTTTTGTTTAAAAACTATTATTTTCCAAGGAAAAACTCTCCTCATCATTATTAGCTTGTTAGTTTCTTTAAATATAAGCAGCTAAATTAGATTTAACTTCATAAACTTGAATTATTACTTAGTTAATAGCAACTTCATATATATAGATTTATTTTTTTAACCTCTAACTTCATCTGGGCTTTACTAATAAAGTTAAAATTAATTCTTTTAATTAAGATAATTAATCAAAATAAAACAGTATATTTTACGAAGTATAAAGAGAATAAGATTGTTAATTTGTAATAGTCAGATTCGTTTTCAAAACGGAATGGCTTTGAATGTATGAGTTATTTAGCCGATTTAGAATAACGTTGGAAGAAATGATGTTAGAAGAACTGTTAGCAGAATTACCAGTGCGCGATCGCTTACAATATGAGCGTGCGATGTCTACGACGGGCTACGCCTACGCATTTTCTGAGCTTGGTGATCGGCTCTTTGATGAGCTTGCCGATAAAATTGCTACAAGGCGACAGTACCGACTACTATTTGAACACACATTAAAGCCTGAGTTATTCCAGCAAATCAGAATTGCTGCTGCGGGTTATATTTCAGCGTGTCTGAATAGTCCCATCATTCTTTCGGAAGCTGAAATGCTTGAACGACTACTGGAAGCAAGAAGTACTTTGCCTAACTACACCGGCACTGGTCTTTTGATGCCCAAGCGAGAACATACTCTGGCATTTAACCTCTTTCAAAAAAGCGTCGCAGAGGCTTTCTACCAACTAGGAGCGAATGACCTGATTGATGCAGTGGATTTACCAGTAAATCTCCGCATGGTCTATGGTAAGACTGACGCGAAGAAGTTGGGTTTGCCCTTTGCTAGCTCAAAATGCCACAGTGATGTCTGGGCAGGTGTTGCTGCTGATGCAACTGTCATTATTTGGCGACATCGATAATATCACTATCGAAGCAGGTGAAATGCCCCGCGAAATGGAACTACAGTCTATGCAAGTCGGGATATTCCGATGGTTGTCTCTTACACAGAAGCACAACTACAACACGGCACAATGTACTTTAATGATGCCCGTGGATTGCATCAAACAGTAAGAAGGAAAACTGAAGGTCTAAGAATTTCAGTAGATTTCCGGTTCCGCAGGAAATTCAATGAAGCTTACCGGGCAATGGTCGCACCTAATATTGGTGGTATTGAAGAAGATATGAGCGTGCCATATCAAGACTGGCTGAAGGTTGGGAAAGAAACGCTAATTGTGTTTGATGAAACTGTTGAACACACTAAGAATATACAGAATCCTGATGCTCCAGTTCCACTTTATACTCGCGGGTATCGCCTTTTAAATATGTTTAACTTTTGATTTGCAAAAATCTAAGCCATAAAAAAGAGGTCTTTCTCGACCTCTTACCAATTCCCTAAAATAATATTCTATTTACAGAATTAAGACAAGCCAGTATTAGCACCTTGCTTACCAGTTGCCAGTTCTACTTTGATGATTGTGCCACCTGCTTTTTGAATACGTTGCTGTTCGCGGAACCAGTTCTCATAAGGAACTAACTTAGTAAAGTAAGTATTTTGCAGTTCGCGTTGGGTACGAATTCGGGTTTGGCTTGGAACTAGAGCAGTAATTTTAAACAAACGGGACATATTTTGAAAATCTCCTTTATACCTTGTGAAAACTTTTTTATCTCAAAATCTTGAGTGCAAATCTTTTAATCATTCAAAGGCTGGAAATCAAACATCAATACTAGACCACCAACACTCATCACTGATAATTTACCAAGATAAGCAATATAACGTTCTAGCACTCACGGTTGATTTCCAGACCTTAATAAAGCCGCACCTAAATTCTTAAGCGCAAACTAGTTCTTAGCTTAAGCCAGAGGAGATATAGTCTAAGTAAACGCCCATTTCCTTACCAGCATCAGAACCTACCAAACTGGCGGTTACTTCTTTGATTGCTTGGATAGCTTGTACGGTAGCACCGACGGGAACGCCCAAGGAGTTATAGGTTTCCTTCAAGCCATTGAGCACACGCTCATCTAGGATGGAAGGATCGCCAGCCAACATAGCGTAGGTGGCATAGCGGAGGTAATAGTCCAAATCACGGATGCAAGCAGCATAGCGGCGGGTGGTGTACATGTTGCCGCCGGGACGGGTGATGTCAGAGTATAGCAAAGATTTTGCTACAGCTTCTTTGACGATCGCAGCAGCGTTAGCGCTGATGGTGCTAGCAGCACGTACCCGTAGTTCGCCAGTAGCGAAGTAGCCTTTTAGCTTTTCTAAAGCAGAAGAGTCAAGGTATTTACCTTGAACGTCTGCGGAGTTAATGACAGCGGTAATTGCGTCTTGAGCCATGTTGTTAATTCCTTATTTCCAACCGTATTGCAATATCAGTAGGTAAACAGCTTCACCCTATCCTAGAAGGGCGCCAACTAGGTAGTCGAAGTAGCCACTAGCTTCACTAGCGTCATCACCAGAGAGCAATGTCGAAGCTCCATTCTTCAGCCCACGGATACCTTCAGCAACACCATCGATAGGAGTTCCCAAGGACTTGTACAGTTCACGGGCACCAATAACACCAATTTCTTCGATGGGGGTGACATCACCAGCAACGATACCGTAGGTAACGAGGCGGAGGTAATAATCTAGGTCACGCAGACAAGTAGCAGTCAATTCTTGACCGTAAGCGTTACCACCAGGAGACACAACATCAGGACGCTTTTGGAACAGTTGATCGCCAGCTTGCTTAACGAGCCGTTCGCGATTTTCTGACAAAACTTGAGCAATCCGCACACGGCGCTCGCCACTTGCAACAAAGGACTTGATCCGATCTAACTCACCAGGGCTGAGGTAGCGGGCTTCTGCATCAGCATTCACGATAGCTTTCGTGACAATACTCATTAATGGATTCCTCCAATACGAATGAAACCAGGATTTGATTAAACTGGTGCGACTTTGAGTTTGGTTTACTGAGTTTGTTTTTTCGTCCTTTTAGATACAACAGTTTTACAACTGATACGGCTAAAAAATTACGAGTTTGCTTGAGTCAACATTAGTACACAAGCTTTCAAACTCAGTTACCTTCCGCAAAACATTTTCCGGCATTCTGTTGAGCATTTATGACTGCTCTTAATACTTTGTAATATTGCTTTTCAGAATTTACTGTTCTAATTGCAATCTGAGAGCGGTATTACGAAAGGTTAAGAAGGGGACAGGGGAAAGGTTACAGGGGATAGGGAACAGTAAATAATCTGTACCCTATTCCCTATTCCCCCGACTCCCTACTTCTTAATCAACCGCTACACTGCCGAGGTAGTTACCTACTGGCAAAGATGGGAAGCGATTGTAAGGTACAACATCTTCACCGAAGTAGCGGCTATATTCTGGACTGTCGACTATTGCTTCTACAGCAGCTGACAAACCACTATCGGCTAGCAGCTTGTTGTACTGGCCAATTTCTTCCTGAGTTGCGGGTGTACGCCCCAACAGATGGCGGAAGAGGAACTCAATGACCTTGGCATGAGGATAAGGTGATAAGAAGCGCTGACGATAGATTTGTGAACTAGCTAGTTCACGCACAAACTCTCGCACGGAAATTTCACCATTTTGGAGTTTGCTATCTAGGTCAGTGCGACGGAAATTCTCAGGCACTTCACCGCTAAATACATCCAATACTTGACGATAAATGGCGTTGATTGCCTGTTGTTTTTCGCCTTGGTTGGTGTTTTCTGTTAGACGGTAAATGCGTGCATGTTTACGCACACCCATGTCCACGGTTTGTCCGCTAGCATCGTTGTAGGAACGACCTAGTTCAGCAAAGGATGGTTTACCATTTGTTTGTGCTGCGATATCTGCGATCGCCTGTACCAAAAGCGGTGTATCGTTACTAACTCCGACACGGGCTTGTACTGGTTTAAAGCTTGGTACAACAACGTCATCGTTTTGCTTGGTCAGCTGGTTGTACAGCTTCTCCGTATTCGGGAAGTTTGCCGCCGGGAGGGTCGGGAAGCGACGGTAAGGCACCGTATCTTCACCAAATACCTGGTTATATTCCACACTATCTACCAAAGCACCAATAAAGGCACGAATACCTTGAGTAGCCAAAATCTGGTTATATTTGCGGATTTCTGCTTGGTCTAGTGGCGCACGTCCCAAGAAGTGTTTGGTTCCCAACTCAATCACTTTGGTGTTGGGGTAAGGTGTGTAGAACTCTTTCAGGTAGAGGTTAGAGTAACCTAAACCTTCAATAAATTCCTTCACACTAATTTCGCCATTACCCAGCTTGCTTTCCCATTTGGTAAATTCGTTTTTGGCGATGTAGGGTGCAATATCCCGCTCAAATATCTGACGATACGCAGCGCTAATCAAAGTTTTGACTGCAACTTTGTCACTGGTATTGGCCACCAGCTTGAAGATTTTGGTCTGTTCCCGTTGCTTGCTGACACCTTGGTTAATGCGGAACTGAATATCTGGTTCTGACCGCTTTTCTGTCACTGTACCCAGTGTCACAAAGCTTGGTATTACTTCCTTCTGGACTTTTGCGGCAATATCATCACGAATGCTACCAACGCGTAATTGTCGCCCGGATACACCGCCAGGAGTCAAATACCGTTCGTAAGGAATTGTATCTTCACCAAATGCTTCGCTGTATTCTACGCTGTTAATAATGGCATCAACGACGGCGTAAAAGCCCTGTTTAGAAGCAATGTCAAAGTACTTGTTGATTTCTTGACGACCATAAGTCGGACGACCCAACAAGCGGCGGTGAATATACTCGATCGCTTTACAAACGTACAGCGATGACCAGTACAGATTGCGGAATACATCCGACTTAGCCAAAGCACGGATAAACTCGCGTACAGAGATATCGCCGTTTTCCAGCTTGATTTCCAATACCTTCGGGCGCTGGCCTTCGTAAAGATCGCGACCGAAAACTTGCAGGTAAGCAGCTTTAATCAATGCTTGCGTGGAGCTTTCGGAGAATCTGACGCTAGAATTTTTGGCAGCCTTTTTACCTCTAGTACCAGGCAGCTGATCTAACTTGAACACCTTAGGCCCAAGAGTACCAGGAGCTTCACCTCGCGCTCTGGGATTACTATTTTGGTTATTAATCCCTGCTCCTTGGTGAATCAGGATGCGTTTGGTATCCTTACTAAAAGGAGCCGGACTGGTACTGGGGTTGCGAGTTTCTTTCGGGAAAATCGCCCCAAACTGAATTTCCAAGGGGTCGTTACCAGAACCGTAGGGATGTTGATCTGGTAGCGGTTGCTCGTAAGCTGCAAATGTAGTGATGAACTGAGGTATCTTGCGGAAAGGCGCACTGTAGTTAAACAGGTCTTGCTGCGGCCCCCAGTTGCGACATTCTTGGGCTTCTTGACCCAGACCCCGCAGGTAAGGTACTGTTTCTTCACCAAAATAGTCGCTGTATTCAGCAGAATCTACTAAGGCATCTACTATGGCTGGTAGACCACCGTTAGAAATAATCGAGAAGTATTTCTGTACTTCTTCGCGGCTACTTGGCCCCCGTCCTAAAATGTGACGGAAAGCTAGTTCGATGACTCGGCTGTTAATAAAAGGCTGGTAAAACTGTTTTTGGTAAAGGGGAGATTTAGCTAAACGACGGACAAACTCTTTTACAGAGATGTCGCCATTTTTAACCTTGGATTCCAGGTCAGATATGGATAAGCTATAAGCACGGGTAATGTCGCGCTCAAAGATTTGCCGATATGCAGCCTTGATTACCTCATTTTTTTCGCTACTTGATAACCCAGTCTTCATTACAAACTTAGGACGCCGTTCTGCTGCATTAAAGTAAATTTGCGGCAGTTGTAACCCTTGTTGGTCACTAGAAGGGCGTTGGCGGACTTTGTTTGAAGGTGTGGCTGCTTTGAATTCTGTTAACAAAACATCCATGTACTGAGACACAATTTCTGTAGCCTGAGCATCGTTGCGGAAAAATGAAAGTGCCCCAGCTTTGATTTCCTGTAAAGCTACTAGCGTTGCTTCACCAGAGCAGGCATTTTCAATGATTTCTCGCAAACCCCTTGTATTCACCGCTATGATGTTGGGGTCGCCAGCAACGATCGCATAAGTAGCGTAGCGTAAGAACCAGGATAAATCCCGCAAGCTCTTGGCCATGTTGCTTGGGCCATAACGAGCAATGTTAATTGGTCTGAAACCTGCGGGTGTCGGGCCGCTAGGTGATGAATTAAATATTGAGCGTAAATTTTCTAGGAACCCACCACGACTTTCAACGTAGGTTACGGTTCCTAGTCTAAGGTCTTCTCTAACATCTTTACCACCACCAGCGGTTACTAGTTCTGCTTCTCTGGGCTTTTCTAAAAAAGCCATTGGCGAACCACCGACAAAAATCCGGTTGGCAGCCCGAGACACAATAATCTCGGCATTGTCTGTCAGCGTCTGAGAAATTTCTAGACGCTTTGCACCAGATGCAAAATAGCTTGCCAGTTCATTTAGTTCACCATTTCCCAAGAAGCGGTCTTGCTGCTCTGCTTGGATAATTGTGGCTACAGTTAGAGTTTGATATAGTTGCGGACGCGCAACCGAGCTTCCACCACTCGCCTTAACACTCATCGGATTTGTAAAACTCCCATCATAAGCGTTTATATGTTAAGTCTGGATTGTTTTGAGGCTTGACACATCGGTGTGTCTATGCTTTATGAGCTTGAGAGTGTTGCCTGCAAAACTGCCAGTAAATTAACCCAGTTAGCTTTTAGATTAGAACGTTTTGCGTTCTCAAGGCGGATTTATTAAGAAGTATGTAGAACCTGTATCTTAAATGTCTCCAGTCTTAAAAGTGCATACTCCAGATTGTCTGAGATTAAGTCTAAGTTTTGTAACTAAGTAGTAGGTTGGGAACTGTTTACTGATTTCTTTTTGATTTCAAGGCAGATGCGCTTCTTTACGAGACGCTACGCGAACGCCTTCTTGCAGGGTAAGGGCGCAGAGATCAGCCCAGAAGCACGCAGATAAGTTGCTACGAATAAATAAAATATTATACTTAGTTATGGGATAGTAGTTATTAGTCGATTTTAAGTTATTTTTGCTACTGGCAAGCTCATATTCACAACTGACACCGCACGGGAAGTAATTCCCAATTTGTAGTGGTTTAATCTGCAAAGAGTCAGTATTTACATATAGGGGAAATACTATAAACAAAAGTTGTTAATTTAACTATTTTTTCAATACTACGCTATCTGCGATCGCAGTTATTTTGGCTGTCAATCCGGCAAATGCGCTTCCAGACTAAAAACATCAACTGTCTGTTTTACATAAGCATTATCAGTAAATAAAGGCACGCAATCACTTACGTTATAAGCTGCGGACAGTTCAACATCAGACTCAAAACCTTTTTCAATCAACTCTTTACCCGAACTGCATTTTTTCAAGTACGCTATTAAATCGTGCTGGAAAGCCTGAAATGTTGTCACAGCAACTTCGGCTTCTGGTGATAAACTGCCATGTAAATAACTGAGAATTGCCCCAGCACCAATTAAATCTTCAAATGCAGGGCGGAGGCTACCATCTTCCTTCCACCTTTCACCGGCAGTAATCACAGTGATTTTATCACCATACTTTTGAGCAAACTGCGCTACAGCTTGGCAATTTCGCAAACAACCAGCCAAAGTTGGGGTAGTTCCAGTATGTAAAGTCAGAAAAGAACCATTAGGTGAAGGTAAAACTAGTCTAGTTCCAGCAGGAATCTGAGTCACCGATTTTGGCGAGAGAGAATATCCAGTTGTAGTCCAACGTTGTCTATGACTTGCTAACTCTGCTTGTACTGACTTGGCATAATCTATGGCTAATTCATTTTTCATTGCGTAGGGAAAAATTACCGCGCCGTTGTTGGTGGCAATTTCCACGCAAGTAGAAAAAGAGAGAACGTCAACTATTACAACTACATCACTGATAGAAGCGAGTTGAGCAACACCTTGTGGTCCCCATTCACAGCGTAAATTAAACTCTAATTGCTTGTAAATCATTGGAGCGATCGCAAAAGACAATATGATAAAAATTAAACCATAGATAAGTAAGGCAGTGTAAATAATTCAAGGTTTATACTCAACATAAAGCGTGCTTATTTTAGTATAAGATATCCATACAATTTGAACCTGTGAAACTCATATTAAAACAATAATCATAGATGATTTATTATCCATGTCTCTAATTGTTTCCAAGGTATTATTACAAGGTTATTTTCATTAATTTTATCTACATTGATATCATGCCAATATGACTTTCTTACTTTTTTTGCTATTACTATTTCAATACCATCTCTATTGCTAACTTCCAATTTTTTGCTTGAACTCAGTATAATTACAGTCTTATTTGATACCTTATCTAGTAAAACTAATGCTTTCTCTCCTTTTTCAAAACATGCATATGACCAACCTATATACACATTAAACTTGATATTTCCAAAGCAATCTGATTCAAATTCATCCTGTTGTCCTTTCAAGATGGCTAGGGGTTTTGCAGTGACCTTTGCACCTCTATTTTTCACAGATATAACTTGTATAAAAGCGATCAATTTTGCAGATCGGCAATCATTTAAAAAAGTATATGGGCCTGAGATTTGATATTCTTCTTTGAAGTCAAGATAATATTTAGGTAATAGCGATTCTTCTAACTCAAAATCTGGAAAAAGTGGGTCAGTTATCAATTGGAATATCTCACTTAATTCGTCATAATATTCATTCAGGCTGCGACAATATTCAGATGTATTTTTAGGGCTAGATTCAATAGAATATTTTAGTTGCCTTAAAATGTTTAAATCATTTTCTGGGAGTTCTGCATAATATTGAAACATTAGCGATCACTCAATTTTAAAATGGTTACAGATGTTCAAAGACCAATTAAAGTTAAATAATTTGTACAATCTTAACAGTTTTGGAGAAGATCCTCTCATCTTAGCGCAACACATACTTGTTGTTATTTAGATAAATGCGTATCTCATGTATTTTAGCTTGCTTGTTACTTTCAGGACTAAAACCTTACTATCAAATCTGGACAAAACTTAAATATAAGGCTTTAATCTAAGATTAGGAATTGTAAATTAGATAAAAATTTAAGAACAAAAATCTCATGAATCTAGTTGTAAAAATTTTCAGTGTGTTGGTTAAGCTTGAGCAAAGATATTACTTTGTAGATTAGGAACATACAGACTATTAGCAGCACAAGAACAAATTTTATGCTCCTTATAAACGCGAATTTACTGACTTTGCTGTTGGATAAGTAGTAAAAAATAAGTAATAGTAATCTTTGCTCTAATCAGCCACTATCCGCTAAACTCAGAAATGCTGCGTTATTCCTCATCATGTCCGATTCCCAAACCGTTAGTGCTGCTGTTGCCAAACTCTACAATACTTACCCCTTTCCGCCGGAAGCCCTGTTAGATGAACCACCTCCAGGCTATAACTGGCGCTGGAATTGGCTAGCTGCTCATAACTTCTGCACCGGTCACAAGCCCCAAAAGCAAGATATTCGGATTTTAGATGCAGGTTGTGGTACTGGTGTGGGTACAGAGTACCTAGTTCACCTCAATCCTCAAGCTTCTGTTGTGGGAATTGACCTCAGTACAGGCGCTTTAGCGGTAGCCAAAGAACGTTGTCAACGTTCAGGGGCTAACCGCGTTGAATTTCATCACCTCAGTTTGTTTGATGTGGAACAGTTGCCGGGTGAGTTTGATTTAATTAACTGTGTTGGTGTTTTGCATCATACTCCCGATCCCATTCGCGGGATTCAAGCTTTGGCGAAGAAGTTAGCCCCAGGCGGCTTAATGCACATTTTTGTGTATGGGGAATTGGGACGCTGGGAAATTCAACTCATGCAAAAAGCGATCGCACTTATTCAAGGTGACAAAAAAGGCGACTACCGCGATGGTGTCCAAGTTGGGCGACAAATATTCGCTTCTTTACCAGAAAATAACCGAATTGTCAAATATGATAAACAACGTTGGTCGCTAGAAAACAACAAGGATGAATACTTTGCTGATATGTACGTTCATCCTCAAGAAATTGACTACAACATTGAAACGCTGTTTGAATTAATTGATGCTTCGGGATTGGAATTTATTGGTTTCTCGAATCCGAGTTTCTGGGATTTAGAGAGACTTTTGGGTAAAGCACCAGAGTTAGTAGAACGGGCAAAAGAATTGAGCGATCGCCAGCTTTATCGCCTGATAGAATTATTAGACCCAGAAGTAACTCATTACGAGTTTTTCCTCGGTCGTCCTCCTTTAATCAAAGGTGACTGGTCAGAGGATAATGTCCTCCTAGCAGCGATTCCCGAACTTAATCCTTGTCTTGAGGGATTTCCCAGTCAATGTTTCTTTAATTACGATTACCAGATAGTTAATTTATCTGTAGCAGAGTTTGAGTTTATGCAAAGATGTGATGGTAATTCCACAGTTGCAGAGATATTGACAAATGTAGAACTGGAATTAGATGGAGTAAGAACCCTCCTCCAACAGCAGTTGATTTTATTGACACCTGCTTAGGGAATTCAAGTAAAAATATCCAATTATTTATTGTGGGACAGCCGAAAGGCCCATCCCACAATCAGATATTTATCTATCCTACAACAGCCGAACTTGCTACCTTCTCTTGTCTTTGGGAAGGCGGACGCATTCCCAAACCAAGTAAATTCAGCATTTCTCGGTCAGTATCGTAATCTGGACAGGGAGTTGTCACCGTCAACATCTTGTTGTCGTCGCTGGAAAAGATAGAATTAGCTCCTGCCATAAAGCAGAAAGCTTGCTCAACTTGAGAAAGTCTCGCCCTACCGGCACTAAGACGCACATCGGAAGCTGGCATTAAAATTCTGGCTGTGGCAATCATCCGCACGATATCCCAAATGGGGACATCAGGCTGATTTTCTAAGGGTGTACCCGGTACTTGTGAGAGAATATTAATTGGCACAGACTCTGGATGGGGATGTAAGTTTGCCAGAGTTTGTAACATGCCAACCCGGTCATCGACTGTTTCGCCCAAACCCAGGATACCGCCGGAACAGACAGTGACATTTGTCTGACGGACATTCTCAATTGTGTTCAAGCGATCGCTATATGTCCTTGTGGTAATAATTGTGCTGTAATATTCCTGCGAGGTATCTAAGTTATGGTTGTAGGCATAAAGTCCCGCTTCTGACAATTTTCTGGCTTGATTTGCCGTCAACATACCCAGAGTGCAGCACACTTCCAAACCCATTGCAGTCACATCCTTGACCATTTCCAGGACTTCCTCAAATTGTGAGTTATCCCGCACTTCGCGCCAAGCAGCACCCATACAAATGCGACTAACACCAGTTTCTTTAGCTTTCTGGGCGATGTTAACTACCGTTTCTTTTTCTAGGAGTGCTTGCGCCTTTACCTCTGTTTTATAGCGAGAAGATTGGGCGCAGTAGCTACAATCTTCTGGACAACCTCCCGTTTTGATAGATATGAGCTTGCAAACTTGTATTTTTGTTGGGTCATGATATTGGCGATGCACGCTAGCAGCTTGATAAATAAGCTCTAGCAATGGCGTATTGTATATCGCCCGAATCTCTAATTCCTGCCAATCGTAGCGTATTCCCACCACATCACTATCCTTCTTGTAGACTGGGTTAATCAAGAGCTGTTTTTTGCTTGAATCTGCTGCGGTACAGCGTTTAGGCAAAGCGATTTTATCGAAGTTATGCCGCGCACTGTGCTTTATCATCCATTGGCTCTCAATCCTTCCGCTCTAGATATTAGACATCAGCTTATCAAGATTTTGGTTGAATGGCAGATTAAGAGCAAAAATACTCACTCTATCTGTTGTAAAGGGCATTGGGCATTCAATACTTCTCGGATTTTGGGAAAAGGGAAAAGAAAAAACCTTTAACCCAAACCCAGTAACCTTTTACCAAAACCCGATTCCGAATTAAAAATGCCTAACCGAGAAGTATTGCATTGGGCATTAAGTACTTGTACTGAGCTTTGCCGTTGGCGTGGTAAGAAAGCTTTATCGAAGTGCAGCCTCTCCAATAGTTGTATTAAACATTAGCAAGACTTATCTAACTGGTGTGCAAATTCTATTCCCCCTAGCTGCTAAACCACAGGTTATGAGAGAATTTATAAAATTTAAAGAATGTTTTGGCAAGAATCCCGCCGATTTAGCAATTTATGATATCAGAACTGCCAATAATTGCAAGCGATCGCCTATTATTACGAGCAGCGATCCATGAAGATATACCTCAAATTATCAAATACTTCATTGATAACAAAACTTATCTCACTCCATTCTATCCTCTTTGGGCTGATGGTTTTTTCACTGAAGAATATTGGCAATATCAGATAGAGAATAGTTTTCTGGAATTTATTAATGGTCAATCGTTAAAACTATTTATTTTTACCAAAAAAAATCCCACTGTAGTTATTGGAACAGTCAATTTTAGTAATTTTGTCCGAGGAGTAGCTCATTTTTGCTATGTGGGATATAGCCTTGCTGAAAATAAACAAGGTAAAGGCTATATGACAGAGGGGTTAAAATCTGCAACTCAATATCTATTTCAAGAGTTAAATTTTCACCGAGTTATGGCTAATTATATGCCTCACAATCGGCGCAGTGGTAATGTCCTCAAAAGACTCGGTTTTGTCGTTGAAGGATACGCTAGAGACTATTTGTTAATTAATGGCCAATGGGAAGATCATATTTTGACAAGTCTGACAAATCCTCATTGGAAAGCACCTAATTAATACTCTAATATCTATATAAAAATTAATTTTATATATCAATTGTGAATATCTACACATTCATAGTAAATTCATAATAACTACACAACAACTCCACAAGCAAATGCAATAGTAATATTTGTTCACTACTAGGCTCAGTTATTAAGGTTAGCTTTAGCCGATGTGTTCAATTTTATTAAATAGTTGAGGAGTTTTTTAAAATGCTCATTAATTCTATAAAGCGCTTATCTGTCTTTTCTACTATCTTTGCTTTTGCTACCATCTTAAACGGAGTTGTCTTGGCAGCACCAGGCCCAAATCCTACCACTACACCAGTCTTAAAAACTCAGACTAGTGCTGCATCACACCAGCCAATCAAACTCACACAGCAACAGCGGCTACAAATCCAAGTTGCTCGCCAGCAAAGAGATAAAGATATTGAGGCTCTATTAAACCCGTCCCAAGATACTAAATTTAAGGCGGCACTGCAATCCCGTCAGAGAATCAGAATAGTGTTAAAATCTTTGGATCTGAATCAAGATCAACAGAAACAGGTTCAATCAATTTTGCAAGCTTATAACCTGCAAGTGAAAAAAATTCTAGCTTCACAGGCATCACAAACAACATCAAAGCCAGTAGGAATTGCTGCACCACCATCAGAACCAATTAAAAAATAAAAAATCAGCTTTATTTAATTAAGATTAAGTTTCGGAAGACTGGCGGATTTTATCCAAACTTCGGTTGAGCCAGTCTTATTTTTTTTATTGCAAAACTTTATTTATTCTAAAATAAGGCAAGAGCAAAGGATTATAAATGAAAACTTTAGTTTTGAATCATTCGCTTTAAAACAAGAATTGTCTCGACCTGAAAGTGTCATAAGATACAAAAGAGTCAGTGCAGTCTTCTTCTTTAGCGCTAGCCTCTCCTTTTGGGAGAAGGGAAGACGCTTGTCGTAAGATGTCCGAAGGGCTTCGTACTTGCTTCTAATTCCACGCTTTTAAACGTGGGTTACTCCTGCCTCCTGAAGCGTTCCAGATTTTGATGGCGGCGCTGCCATATTTTAGATATGGGTCGCTTTTTGCGTCTATGCTGATGATGCTGAAGCCAGAGGTAGTATTAAAGGAAGAATGAATTAAGCTTTGCTCGTAATGACTCTGGCTGAAACCCCAAACTACAAGAATTCTAGCAATCCTTTTCTCACCCTCAACTACGAAAGCGCTTTAGAATCTCTAGGCGATGACTACTATGATGAGGTTGCAGCGGCGGAATTTCCCCAACACATCCTGCGTTGGCGTAACGATGAACTATTACCCCGTTTCGGTCTAGACCCCCAAGTAGTCAAAGACGAAGATTTCATCGCAGCCTTTGGCCAATTTCAGGGACGCAAACCCTTGTTAGCTCTGCGTTACCACGGCTATCAATTTGGTGAATATAACGGACAGTTGGGTGATGGTAGAGGCTTTCTCTACGGGCAAGTACGCGCCAATGATGGCAAATTATACGATTTTGGCACTAAAGGTTCTGGGAGAACGCCCTACTCCCGTGGTGGCGATGGTATGCTGACGCTCAAAGGTGGAATGCGGGAAGTTCTGGCTGCGGAAGCATTGCACTACTTGGGTGTACGTACTTCGCGCTGTCTGAGCATGATTGAAACAGGTTTACCACTCTGGCGGGGCGATGAACCTTCGCCTACCCGTTCATCTGTGATGATTAGAATGAGCAGTTCTCATATTCGGTTTGGCACTTTTGAGCGACTGCACTATTTCCAGCGTCCAGATTTAACTAAGAAGCTGTTAGACCACGTAATTGAGCAGTATTATCGACACTTAAATGCTGAAGAAGATAAATATGCTCTGTTTTACGCCGAATTAGTTAAACGGGTTGCAGAACTAGTAGCGCAGTGGATGGCGGCTGGCTTTTGTCATGCAGTGTTGAATACTGACAATATGTCGATTACTGGAGAGAGCTTTGACTATGGCCCTTACGCATTTATTCCGAGTTATAACCCATCCTTTATAGCTGCGTATTTTGACTATTATGGGCGCTACTGTTACGGTAATCAACCAAGTATTTGCAAGTTGAATTTACAAATGCTCCAAGAACCTTTAAAGGCGATTATCGATAAAGACGAAATGGAAGCTAGATTAGAAATGTTTGATGAGTATTATCAAGCTGAATACAGTTCTTTGATGTTGAAAAAGTTAGGTTTTTCGGAGTTGCCACATCCACAAGCTACGGAACTGTTGAATCTAACTATTGAATTTTTGAAAGATAGCCAAGTTGGTTATCACCAGTTTTTTTATGAGATGGCTCGTACTTTTTCTTCAAAATGGCGAGATGAACCAGGTTTTGTGATGAATAATTCAGATATTGTGCCAGTACCGGGTGCATCTGGAATGTTTGATGATTGGTGCATACTATATCATAAAATTTTGAACGATTTTGATAGCGGACGCACCGATATAATTGCCCAAACTCTAGCTGTTAATAATCCCAAAACGGTATTATTAAGGCCTGTGATTGAATCTGTTTGGGAAGCAATTGCCCAGGAAGATAATTGGCAGCCTTTTTATGAGTTAATCAAGGCAATTCAGTCTAGGAAATAGTTTATAAGGGGCATTGGGCATTGGGCAATAATTAATAGTTCTTTTTCCCTTGCTCCCCTTGCCTTCCCTGCATCCCCTGCCTTTAACTAATATATTTATACGTGTTAGTTAATACGGAATTTGAGTTATGGATATTGAAGAAATGTTGGATAGGTATGAAGCGGGAGAAAGAAACTTCGCTTGGAGTGTTAATTGCAGCAGAACTGGTTTATTCATGAGAGCGGTTGATCTGAGTGGGGCTGACCTGAGCGGGATCAACTTGGAAGAAGCCTTTTTGGAAGCTGCTCACCTGGACAATACCAATCTCACTGGGGCTAATCTCAGGGGAGCCTATATGGAAGGAACTCAGTTGAATGAAGCCATCCTTAACGGCGCTAATTTGAGCGAGGCTAGAGGTGGTCAAGCTAACTTCATCAATACTTCCTTTGTCAATACCAACTTGAGCAGAGCCGAAATGTACCAATGCGGTTTTGATGGCGCTAATTTCAGCCATGCTATTCTCAGGGATGCTTTCGTGAACTACTCCTTTTTCGATGGCGCTAACTTCACCAATGCCGATTTGCGTTCAGTCGAAGGCTTCCATAACATTCGTAAAGCTATTTTTAGTAATACCATTATGGAAGATGGAAGTATTTGGTACGACAGTATTGGGTATTGAATACATAGATACTCATTCTTCTAACTCAAAAACCGATTTTGTGAACTCAAAAACTAATTCGGTTGTCTCAAAACCTCGAACTTCCCCTACCTTTAACTAAACTGTTGGGCATAAAACCGCGCATAGCGACGCTCTAGGGCTAATAATTCTTCATGGGTTCCCGATTCGACAATTTGTCCCTGTTCGATAACTAAAATACGATCGCACCGTCTCACGGTCGATAACCGGTGAGCAATAATAAACACCGTCCGTTTCTCCATCAATCTTTCCAACGCTTCTGACTCAGAATCTAATGCTGATGTAGCCTCATCCAGAATCAAGATTTGGGGATTGAGCAGAACAGCACGAGCGATCGCAATTCTTTGTCTTTGTCCTCCAGATAAGTTTACCCCACGTTCGCCTACCCAAGTCTTATAACCCTCTGGTAGTTGGCTAATAAATTGATGAGCATTAGCAATTTTCGCCGCCTCTTTAACTGCTTTTATGTCAAAAATATCTTGTCCAAAGGCGATATTTTGAGCAATCGTCCCCGAAAACATGATGGTTTCTTGAGGAACAATCCCAATTTGCCGCCGCAGACTATGCAACTTCACATCCCGAATATCAACATCGTCAATGAATATTTGACCAGCTTCGGGATCGTAAAAACGCGGGAGGAGATTCACAAATGTGGTTTTACCAGCACCAGAAGCACCCACAAGCGCGATCGCTTCACCTGGTGATACCAATAAACTGATATCTTTTAATACAGGTTCACCTGGTTTATAGGCGAAGGAAATATGACGATATTCTACTTTGCCTTTGACTGGAGGGAGAGCGATCGCATTTGCTTTTTCGATCGTCGTCGGCTGAATTGCCATCAATTCAAAAACGCGGTCAACAGATGCTTCACCCTGCTTAAATTCGTTGTAGTTGTTAGTAGTGTGACCAATGGGATCAATTAATAGCGCCGCCGCCGCCAGATAACTGAAAAAATTCGCCACTGTTAAGTTACCTTGGGAAATTTGCCACGCTCCCACAATCAGTAACGATAATGCACTTAAGGCTTCCAAAAATCCGATGATGGGAATCTGGATTGCTTTCAGGCGTTCGGCTGAGTATTTTGCTTTGAGGCTGCGTTCTGCTTCATGGCCAAAGCGGGCAATTTCGTAATTTTCGGCAGCAAAAGCCTGTACCAAACGAATACCGTTGAAAACTTCCGCGAGGATGGCTGATAAACCCGACACGCGATTTTGACTTTTTAAGGAATACTTGCCCAAGCGTTCGCCAAACCAGCCAACTAAAATACCCATCAGTGGCGCAACAATCACCGTTGCGAATGTCAGTTGCCAATTTAGGTAAATCATGTAAATCGGAATTGCCACCAACTGCAAAATGCAGGGGACAAAGTCGTGAAATACTTTATTTACCACTTCACCAACTCGGTCAACATCTTCGGTGAGGCGGTAAGATAAATCACCAGCTTTTGCAGTTTCAAAATAGCTGAGATTTAGCTTTTGAAGATGTGCGTAGACTTGCTGGCGGAGATGGAAAGCAACTCTTAAAGAAGCTTTCGCCATATACATATCTTGTATAGACTGAAACAAGCCTCTGACAAGAAATACTAAAGCACAGCTACCAGTTATTTGAGCGATCGCTACTACATTACCTTGGGCAAAGGGAATTGCCAATTTACCGGCGAGATTAATTAATACTAAAGTCGCCAGCACGTATCCCAAGATCCCAATCAGTCCCCTGGCGATGGTTTGCCACTGGAGTCGGATATAAGGCAGCAGTTGCCAGTAATTAGAACGCGTTTTCAAGCTCGAAAGTCCACAGCGATATTTTACTTTGTTTGACGCTAGCAGTTTTTAGTGAGTTTCTGAACACTTAACTAATTAGTTACAAACTGTTTTAGCGTTGCTCCTAGAGTTAATTGTTCATAAGTAGTAGATAGATCCATTTAATTGCAGTGTGACAGTTCTGGGTGTGGAATCCCGGATTTAACCTTGTTTTGAATATCGCACCGCCCTCATCACCAATGCCGTCACAGGTAAAATAGATGTGCGCCAAGTCCCCATCCGCTAACCCCAGAACCTACCATGACACAAATCACCCTTTCCGATCTCCCCGAAACCGTCCAAACCCTACTCAACCAAGCCCAAAAAACAGGCGAACCCCTCACTATTACCCAAAACGGTATCCCCTTCGCCATCATTTCCCCCATCAAGAAAAAATCCCTCCTGGAAACCCTTTCCACCCTTGAACCACTGGACGAAGACTTTGCCGACGTGGACGAAGGATTATTACCCTTAGATGATATTGAGTTTTCAAAATGAGTTCTTTATACTTGTTAGATACAAACATCATTTCCGAACTAATTAAAAACCCCAGAGGAGTGCTATTTTCAAAAATTCAAGATGTCGGAGAAGACAAAATTTGTACAAGTATTATAGTAGCTTGTGAATCAAGATTTGGAGCTAGAAAGAAGAACTCCCAAAAGCTCATAGAAAAACTTGAAATAATTTTGGATAGTATTGAAATACTACCCCTAACTCATCCTGTAGAGCAATATTACGCAGAAATCCGCACTGATTTAGAACAACAAGGTAAACCGATTGGAGCTAATGACTTATTAATTGCTGCCCATTCTTTAACCCTTGGTCTAACTATCGTTACCGCCAATATTCGTGAATTTTCCCGTGTTCCTAATTTAAAAGTAGAAAACTCGCTCAAACCTCGCTAAAATCAGAAATATCTAAAAAATTAGCCCTCTCCTTGTTAAGTAAGGAAAAGACTGAATTAATCTTAATAGCGCTTCTCGTTTGCGTGAATTGCACCCGTAGGGGCACACAGTGCCGTGACCGCAGTTTTTGGGGAGTTTCTGAACAGTTAACTAATTAGTTACAAACTGTTTTAGCATTCATCATAGAGTTTCCCGGTGTTCTTCTATGATTGAAGTGAAATGTTCATTCGAGCAATCTTGCTTTATGAAACTGGAAGAGTATTTCAACGCCCTTGCGCCAGATGACATCCGACTCAAAGGAACCCGGATTGGGATTGAGAGCATTCTTTACGAGTATATCTATCGCTCTAAAACACCGTATGAAATTGCCGAACAATTTCATACGGTGACGTTAGAACAGGTTTACGCCACGATTTTGTATTACTTGCATTATCGCTCAGAGGTTGAAGCGTATCTGGTAGATTGGTTGGAATTTTCCCGAATCATGCGCGAAGAGCAACAGCAAAATCCGTCTCCTGCCAGGATGAGGTTTCGGCGGATGCAGGAAGAAAACGCTCCAAAGCAGTTACAGGAAAGCTAATGGCAATTCGGTATCTGTTGGATGAACATTTGAGTCCTATATATCGTTCTCAACTTGTGCGGCGCAACCCTGAATTGGTTGTGCGAATCATTGGGGATTTAGATGTTCCACCCAAGGGCACTCCAGACCCAGAGATTTTGATTTAGTGCGAAACCAATGGATTTATTTTAGTGACGAATAACCGTAAGTCGATGCCCGGACATTTGGCTGACCATTTAGCTTCAGGTCGCCATATCCCTGGAATATTTACCATCGATGCAAACCAAAGCATCGGACAAACTGTTGAAGAATTAATCATCATTGCGGAAGCTTCGTTTGAGGATGAATACCAGGATCGAATTGAATATCTACCCCTGAGCCGATAGCACATTCTCCACTCCCTCACTTATCCTCAAAAATTAGCCCCCTCCTTGCCTGCAAAGAGAGGGCTGAATTTATCAGAGAAATAATTTGTAATTTAAGCCGAAAATTACGAATTACGAATTACGAATTAATTAATATCCGCCTTCTTCTTCGTATTCTGGCTGTCTTTCCTTGACTTTCTTGGGAATGTTCACAGGCTTCGGTGCATCTTCCCAAGCATCGCCGTCTACGTCGTCATAATCATCATATTCGTCAACGTATGGCTTGCTATAAGGCTGGGCTTCATATTTTAGCGGCTGCGGTTGTTGATACCTGTCGTTGCCCGTTGCTTCGCTCCAGTTATCTTCTTCCTCATCTTCTTCGTATTGAATAGATTCATACTGCCGCGCCTTCATTACTTGACGTTGTGGCCTTTCCTCTTCCACATAGTCTTCATTCCATTCTTCTTCCCGCGCTACGGGTTCGGGAGCGCGAACTTTTTGCCTGGGTGGCTGCAATGGCACTCCGCTAGGCAGTTGATTCCCTGGTGCAACTTGGCGTGGTGGAGTATAGCCGTATTCTTCTTCTATATCTCGCTCCCACGGTGCTTTGCCGATACCCAGGCGCTCTAGTAAACCAACTGTCAACTGGTTTACTCGTTCTTCGGCTCCCTCAAACACAATCAACCGATTGGGGCCAGTGCTGACAATTTCATCTACTGAGAACTCGTAAGTACTCAGAAATTGATCGGGAATTTGGGGCAATCCTAAAGAAGCAATGACTATAGATTCAAGCTTCCCATTTTCACCGTTGAACTTGAAGCCCCGAACTTTGCCTAAGACTTCACCTGTTTCTGTAATTACTTCCCAGTTAATCAAATTACTGAGAGATTCAACTTCGATATCTTCAATGACATCTTCGTTATCAACCAGGATGACATCACCAATCTGGCTGATGTTGTTGAGGTACATATAGCGCGGTATGCCCGAAATGGAGATCAGGCTGTCTCGCAAACCAAGAGCCACAACCTCTCTTTGATCGATATCAACCCAGACTTGACTGATGATGCCTAGCCGCTTGCCGTTGTCGCGGGTAATCACCTGGGTATTTAATATGTCGGAACGCCTAATTATCTGTTCGGAGGTCATTCTATACCGAGTCCTGATCTCGAATCCGGTTTAACGCGATGTGCGACTTATTCTTGGAACCCCTCTCCAAACCTCTCTCACAGTGGACGAGAGGCTTTGATTTTTGCTCTCTTTCGCTGGTAGGGAAGGGGTTGGGGGTTAGGTTTGAGAGAAAGTCGGACATTACGTGGTTTATCTATACACTATTATTAACAAAAACTCAAGCAGATGTATTGGATGATTGTAACTTAATCCCCAAAACTTGAGTGTAAGCTCCTCGTGCTTGAGTAACGCCAATTGTGCGTTCGGCTGATTCTATCATCGGACGACGCAAACTCACAACTATAAATTGCGCTTGTTGTGACTGTTGTTTAATCATTCTAGCTAATCGTTCTACGTTTGCTCCATCTAGGAACATATCTACTTCGTCAAAGGCGTAAAATGGCGATGGACGGTAGCGTTGCAGGGCAAAGATAAAGCTCAAGGCTGTGAGTGATTTTTCTCCCCCAGACATGGAAGCTAGGCGCTGTACGGGTTTACCTTTGGGATGTGCGACTAAATTTAGTCCACTGCTAAAGGGATCTTCGGGATTTTCTAGTTGCAAGAAGCCGTCGCCGTCGGAAAGAATGGCAAAAATTGATTGAAAGTTTTCGTTGACAGCATCGAAGGCTTCTTTAAAGGCAAGTTGCCGCAATGTGGTAAAGTTTTCAATCCGCAAAAGTAGTTCGGTGCGTTCCCCTTCTAGTGTCTCTAATTTTTGTGTGAGTTCCTGGAGACGGTTTTGGGTGCGTTCGTATTCTTCCAACGCCAGCATATTTACAGGTTCCATTGCCTGTAAGCGTTTGGTAAGCGATCGCAATTCTTTCTGCAATTCTTCCAAATCTACCTGATCTGGAACTTCCGGCAACGGATTTGGTAATTCTGCTCCCACATCCCGCAATTGATTTTGCAGTGCAATTACTTCCTCGCGCCGCTTCTCTTGGGTTTCTTGGAGTTTTTGGATTTCCCATTCCAATTGTTGTTGGCGTAAAAGATGCGATCGCACTTCTAGTTCTGTAGCGTCGCGTTTTTGTTTCTCTTCTCCCAAATTTTGCTCCATTTGATTTAACGATAAACGGGTTTGGGTGATTTGGTCGTCTATCGTTGTGATTTGTGTGGAGACGCGATGAATCGCATCTCTACAAGATATTTGTTGGGTTTCGTATTCGGTGATTCGCGTTTCACCTTCTTGGATTTTTTCTTGCAAACGTTGTTGCTGATTTTCTAAATTTTTTAATCTTTGTTCCGCTTCCCGTAACGCTGTTTCACGTTGTTGCAATTGTTGCTCTTGAATTTTAATGGTTGCCTGGATTTGTTGCCATTCACTAGGGGTTTGGGATGCTTCTAACTCTGCTAAGGCGTGTCGCAATTGTTGCAACTCATTTTCTTGCCCAGGTAATTCCCGCTCTAAAATTTCTAATCGAGATTGAGCAGTGGCAAACTTTTCACTGTTTTGGGTGAGTTGCGATCGCGTCCCCTCTAATTGCGCTGTTAAACTCTTAATGTCTTTTTGCAACTGCTCCAATTGCAACTGCTGTTCGCGGCGCGCCTGACGCGCTTCGGTGAGTTCCTGGGTGAGTTTTTTGGTTCTGGCTGACAAAGTAGCGATCGCTTCAGTACAACGCTCTAAAACTCGTTCAATATCCACTAAGCGAGTTTTTAAAGCGATCGCTTCATCAGATTCTCCCGCTTCCGCATTGCCAAACCGCAAGGACGAACGCTGGGTGTTACTACCACCAGTCATTGCACCGCTAGTTTCCAGAAGTTCCCCGTCTAAGGTGACGATGCGATACAGCCCTAAATTTTTTCGCGCCGCCTCCAGGTTGGCGAATACCACCGTGTTCCCGAAAACATAGCTGAAAACATCTTTGTAACGGCGATCGCAATCGACTAAGTTAACAGCATAGTTCACGAAGCCGCTAGCGAAACGCAGCGTTGCATCTTGAGTAAATTTGGGAGCGTGAATTTTATTTAGCGGTAAAAAAGTTGCTCTCCCTGCACGTTTCTGTTTGAGCAGTTCAATACCCGCTGCGGCGATGCTGTCATCTTCCACCACAATATGTCCCAAGCGTCCACCAGCAGCCATTTCTAAAGCTAGCTGATGGCGGGGTTCCACCTTTCCTAGCTGCACAACTAAGCCACAAAGTCCAGGCATTCCCGATTGTAAAATGACTTTACTAGCTTGGGTTCCTTGGACTTCTTGCTGTGCTTGCGCTTGCGCCTCGATTTTATCCAACTGGCGTTGTTTTTCTCGTTGTTCAGAAAGTAACCGTTTTTGAGTTTCCTGTTGGATTTGCAGTTCTTGTTCTGTGGCTGAGAGATTTTGGGCTAAGTTTTGGATGGGTTCGCTAGAGGTGTTAAATTCCGTTTCAACTCCACTACACTGAGTTTGTTTTTCTGCTAATAGCGGTTCGTCGCGTTCAATTAACTGGGTTTGCTCTTGGATAAGCTGCTGTAACTGATTATTGCGTTCCCTGAGTTGTGCTTGTTCGGTGCGTTGCGGTTCTAGAGTATGCAGCAAAGCTTCAATTTGACGATTGAATGCTGTTTGTTGCTGCACCCAGGCTTCCGAAGCCGAGGCGATTTCTGCTGCTGCTTCGCGGGAACTTTCTAAAGCTTGCTGCGCTTCATCCCTTTGTTGCTGGGAAGACGCGATGAATCGCGTCTCTACAATGTGTGTTTCGGCAATTTCTTCTAGGGAATGACGGTGTTTTTGAATCTCTTGCTGATTTTGAGCTAGACGTTTGGCAGTTTCTTGGGAAGCTGTTTGTAATTCGGTTAGCTGACGCTGGAGTTGTTTACGTTCTGCTTCTTGGGTAGCGAGGGTAGATTGTACTGCCAAAAGTTCCTCTTCTCCCAAGGCTTTCACATGGGCATTGAGTTGTTCCAGTTCCGCAGTTTTTTCAACAATTTGGGAATTGAGGTTTGTGAGTTGGGTAGTGAGTTCAGTAAAATTGCGATCGCCTGTTTGAATTTCATGAACTAATTTTTCTTGTTGTGTTTGTAGCGATCGCCATGATAAAACAGCTTCCCAGGATTGTTTTGCCAGAAATTCCGTGCGGAGTTTTTGATATTTCTCAGCTTTAGCCCGATCTTGGGAAAGGCGATCGCGCTGTGCAGTTAATTCCGTTTCAATAATCCGACAGCTATCTTCCTTTTCCTTCACCTCATCTAAAGTTGATTTGGCTTGGACAATTTTGCGATCGAACGCCGCCACCCCAGCTAATTCATCAATAATTTCCCGCCGTTCCCGCGCATTCATCGAGATAATGCTGGTGACATCCCCTTGAAGCACCACATTGTAGCCTTCAGGATAAACCCGTAGATTACTTAGTTCCCCATGCAACTCTGTTAACGTGCAAGGTACACCATTAATATAGTAATTCGATGTGTAAGTCCCTTGGTGAGTGACTCGTAGCCTTCTAGTAACACTCCACTCATCCAATTTTGGATTTTGGATTTTGGATTTTGGATTTTCTTCCTCTACTTCCTCTGCCTCCCCTGCCTCCTCTGCATCCCCTGCCTCCTCTACTTCCTGCCTTTGTGCCTTTGTGTCTTTGTGTGAAATTTCATCCGACAAATCAAATGTCACCGTGACGCTAGCCTCAATCGAAGCACGTCCTTTTGCCGTTTGAGTGTTATTTACCAAATCTGGTAAGCGTTCGGCTCGCATTCCCTTAGAACTGGAGAGTCCCAGGCAAAAGAGCAGTGCATCTAAGATATTGGACTTACCCGAACCATTTGGCCCAGATATGACAGTACACCCCGGTAGCAAAGGGACAGAAGTATTGCCACCGAAGGATTTGAAGTTCGTAAGTTCCACGCGCTTGATGTGCACCATAGGCGCTGGTTCCCTGGGCTAATGAAGAACAAGTGTATCAACTAATTAAGAATTCGCAAGAGGGTAAGGGGGAGAATTGGAAATTATAAGTAGACGCGTTGCAGTGAGTCTGCAAGCTTCACTCAAAAGGCTTACCGCAGGTGATCGCTCAGTCTACAGCGAAAATTTTGATGCCGCAAACTGACCATCAAATTTTCCCAGAGCAGATAATATCATGTCCGACTAATTACTTGTAATTCAAAAATTTCTGCGTTTGCATATCTTTGTGTCTTTGCGTCAGCCCTAATTACAAGTATTTAAACGGACACTAACTAAGAAGATTTTAAGTTTCAAGGTAAACCAGTTGGTATAGTTTAAATCATCTGTTCTGTATCTGTCGTCCTCAGTTGAGCGTGACAACAAAGCGTCGCATTTTTATCTCAGCATATAACTAGTTTGAAATAGGATCAAGGCATTCTGACACAGTAATGTGAGTTGCTAAGTAACAGGGGGGAGGAAGTGAAAAAAGCAACTCACCCCAATGGTAGAGGGTATTAAAAGCACTAAATGAATTTATAATATAATAATCTTTACAATTGTCAAAACGTAGAAAGAAAGCCCTCTTTACTACCTTAATCTGCTGTCTGTAATTTGGTTATTAACCCTCAAATATTTGTAGAACTTAGTAATGAAGAGATTAATTAAAGGTCTGCGCGAATTTAAATCTAGTTATTTTTCGACACATCAACAATTATTTGAGCAACTTTCACAGGGTCAAAAGCCCAGAGTATTATTTATTACCTGTTCTGATTCGCGTCTCGATCCAAATCTAATTACACAAGCCCAAGTTGGTGAATTATTTGTCATTCGCAATGCAGGTAACATCATTCCACCGTATGGGGCAAGTAATGGCGGTGAAGGTGCGACAATTGAATATGCTATTCAAGCTTTAGATATTCGCCAAATTATTATTTGCGGTCACTCTCATTGCGGTGCAATGAAAGGATTAATGAAGTTACACAATCTCAGCGATGAAATGCCGCTCGTACATGATTGGCTTAAATATGCAGAGGCAACTCGAAGGCTAGTTCTAGACCACTACAGTCACTACGACGGCGAAGAACTGCTAGAGATTATGATTGCCGAAAATGTTCTTACTCAAATTGAAAATTTGCGGACATATCCAGTGATTCATTCTAAGCTTTATCAGGGAGAACTCAGCATTTATGCTTGGATTTATCACATTGAGACAGGAGAAGTTTTCGCATACGATCCCCAAAAACACGCTTATGTTTTGCCTCAAACTCAGCTTCCAGAATCAGAAATAGATGAGTCCTTCAGGGTTCAGCTTCCAAATACCAATGTAGCAGTGAATTCCCCTCAAACCCAGCACGATGATGGTCAATCTTATGAGAAAGTGTCTATTTCTGCATTTGAGTGGTTTCCAATGAAACGCCTTTCTCCAGAGCAGATGGAGCGAATTTATCGAGGTTCAAATAATGGAAGTTGAAAGATGAGAAGATAGAATTATAAATAAGCCATAGCTAAGGGACTTGCAGTTAAAAAAATATCCTATTTTAGGGACGCAAGGCCTTCATTGGTGTCAACTTAACGTGAAAGCCAGCCTAGAACCAGCTTTTACATATTGTCTAGTTCCCAGGCTGTGCCTATTGGTGACAACTTAAAGCGATCGCCAAAATGTCAAGTGGGGTGTGGAGATAAGTCCAAAGTGTCTCGCTGTTGAGATTTGAGTTGATATTTAACAACGTTAGACAATGCTTGTTGCGATACGCAAGTCGCTTTGCACAATCAATTTGTCTTCTCGATTTAATAACCGATGTAACTCGCGCACCGATGGTACTTGTCGCCACAGTAGTGTTAATACTGCTGCCACCATTAGAGGTAAACCCAGAATCCGGTCGCGTAGCCCCAACTGCTGGTAATAGGACAGTTGATTGTATACCAGTGGTGTTAATAGCTCTTCCATCCACGCGGCGATTACTTCGTTTTCTGGCGCTGGCATGTTTCTATCCCGCTTGTGATCTGGGTTTCCGACTCTTGGATTTGCCATCGTTTTTTCCCTTGATGCACCTGTTGACATTACTTTTTTCTTAAGTTGTCACCAATAGGCTAAGGCACAGAGTCAACAGCCTAGGCAGAGCCTTCCATAAGAGCATTACAAAGGCAGAGCCTTGTAACGAGAGGAATCCACAGTTGGCTGTCTTTGTCAATGCGTAAGTTCTATTCTCTTCTTTCCTTGACAAATTAAATTATGTATTTTTGATCGAAACAGAATTCATTCTGAATTGTGTACGGGACACGGCGCGAACACAGAAGCAAGCTGCGTATAGCGTCTTGATTTTGACCGGAGCTTTCGGAGTCTCCGGCTCCGCTCCTGAATTCTGACTTCTTCAATTTTCTTCAGAAATTTGCCGTTTGCAAATTGATGTTATAAATTGGTGCTCAGGTTTTAAGCAGAGATTTATTTACCAATGAAAACCCAACAGTTGAGTTCAACAACCCTAGAAAATATATCTAGTAAGACGAAAAAACAGTCTTTTCCTGGTACGAGTATTGGTACTCCTAAAGTACCCTTCCGTAAATGCCATAAAATAGTACAAAAACACGAATTACTTAGTGACTGGGAACACGCAAGTTAATTCAATGAAATCCTCCAGTAGGAATAAAGTACAAGTGTTCATTTTCCTCGTGCAGCGGCAAAAACTGCATATCCATACTCTAAAAATTCTTACTCCTTTATGATGTGGAAAACTGAAAATCAATCATTGATCGGGCTTTTCTAATGTTGTCTGACCACTCCACACTCGCGCCTTAGATGCGATCGCCTACGGTGGGCGCTTCCGCCATCGCCAATTTCTCAGCATTTTCAAAAGACAGATAATTTGGACACGCCGCAGACTGACAATAATAAGCCATGCCGCTTTTGAGCATCTCTTCTTGAATAACTGACCTCAATACTATCTTTGTCAGTAGTCATCACCTCAGCAACAGTCCGCCCATTACTATCTTTTTCCACTGAAATATTATGCCTATCACTATCCCGTAGTGGTCAATATCTTGTACTCTTATTTCTGATGCTGATGATGTCATTTATCAAAAATACCATCAATCTCTTCACTTACCTGCGGAATGTGAGTCAGCCTACTGGAGAAAAACACATGAACACGATCGTAGTGAAAGACGGTATAGAGATTTACTACAAGGATTGGGGCAGCGGTCAGCCCATCGTTTTCTCGCATGGTTGGCCTCTATCGGCCGACGACTGGGACAACCAAATGATGTTCTTCTTAAATCACGGCTATCGCGTCATCGCGCACGATCGACGAGGGCATGGACGATCGTGCCAAGGTGGCGACGGACACGATATGGATCATTACGCCGATGACCTCGCTGCGCTTACCGCGCATCTCGACTTAAAGAACGCCATCCACGTTGGACACTCGACTGGCGGCGGTGAGGTGACACGCTACATTGCGCGCCACGGCGAAAGCCGCGTTGCCAAGGCCGTTCTCATTAGCGCCGTGCCACCACTGATGGTGAAGACCTCAGCGAATCCCGGCGGTCTACCTAAAGAGGTATTTGACGACTTTCAGGCGCAGGTTGCCACCAACCGGGCGCAATTTTATTGGAATGTGCCGAGCGGGCCTTTTTACGGTTACAATCGGCCGGGCGCGAAAGCGTCGCAAGGCGTGATTGAGAATTGGTGGCGCCAGGGCATGATGGGCGGTATCAAGGCGCAGTACGATGGCATCGTGGCCTTCTCCCAGACCGACTTTACCGAGGATCTTAAGAAGTTCTCTGTGCCGACTTTGGTAATGCACGGTGATGATGACCAAATAGTCCCCTATGCCGACTCCGCCCCACTGAGCGCTAAGTTGGTCAAGGGGGCGGTATTGAAAACCTACAAGGGTTTCCCGCACGGTATGCCGACGACAAATGCAGACCAGATCAATGCCGATCTCCTCGAATTCATTCAGTCGTAAACGCAAACCACTCGGTTCTCAGAAAAGTCTCCATACTGCCGCCCTAAAGCGTCTAACCAGGCGATGCAGGGAACCGTGCCCCGCTCGCTCCGATGCGTGGCTTTAGTATAGTGATGTTCATAGTGATGTTCATCCACCTTGCAGCCATGCGCGCTCTTGGGCGCAGTTGCCGATCTTGTTTGTGTCTCGTTAGCCGGGATTGCTTCTCTACGAGACGCTCCGCGAACGCAATGACTGTAATTAATTCTGTACACTTACTTATATGGATGAAATCAAACAAAAAACCTCACACCTTTAAGATGTGAGGTTTTTAAGGCTTGGTTAATCATTCTTCATAAGTCGTTGGTTGCGTTGAGACTTTTCAATTTGTTTGGCTAGCACGGTGTCAATATCAACTTGTTCTAATTCAGCATTTTTTCCAAAAGTTTAGCTGAAAACTAATGTTTTCTATGCTTTTAGAGCCTTTTATAAATCAATACGCAAAATCTTTGCCTTAGAATGTAATATTCACTCTACAACTAGGGTCAGAAGCCCTACTTTTATCAAAAATAAACCTAGCAGCGACGCTTCCATAACCTCGTGTATAGCTACCACCCAAGTAATTCCATTGATTGTTTTGGATGCCTGCGTCTCCGGTATTGAACCTTTTTATGGGGAGGGTTCCACCGTCACTATAAGTAACATTTGCTTTATTTCCGCCTTTATTACTTCCCTTGTTAATTTTATAAGAGACTTCTATTATTGAGCTTGCATTTCTTCCGATGCCTTGATTGTAATCGACTCGAATTGTGCCTGTAAAACCTCCAGCACGACATGAATACTCACGAGTAGCAGCATCAGCAGTTGCTGAAATCAAAGCAATGCTGCTACAAGCAATAGACATTGCAGCAGTACCAATAACAAAACGGTTTGTTGTCCTTCTAATTTGACGAGCAGTCAAACTATTAACCATTTCAGACTTCCTTTTTGATTGAGTTATACCTTGCCTTGAGTAAATTAAAATCAATAAATACGAGATAATTTCAAAGATAATACAAAACTTTAAAAAATCTTTTCATAGCAATAAGTGTCGCCAAAAAGAATGCTAAGGATGACTTGAGACACTTGCTAGAAAACAGTGCCAGTCAACCCACGCTCTTAACGGTAAAGCGAGAAAATATACGCCGCCTACGCGAGTTGATGAAGAATTCCGAAGATCGGGACTAATACCGTTTCACTTTAAAAATGATACAGACGGGCAAGCAGAGGGAGCAGAGGAGCAGAGGAAGCAGAGGAAGTGATTTGTATCAGTAATTTCGTGAATTGGTATAACCACTTACCTGTTCCCCAGTGATCACCAATCAACCCCATAGTCTCTGATGTGCTATGGGGTTTTTGGTTTTGCAAGAAGCAGTGCGATCGCATTAGGCAAAACATTGTCCCTGCGATCGCCAAAAAATAACCTTTTTTGGAGAACTTTATTACCAATGTAATACGCCAAAAACCCTTGCTGTGTAGCTCTTTAACCCTGATTTCGAGATAGCTATATTTCCCGACATCTCCGCCCACAATCATCTTGTCAAATGCGAGGATAAATCAAAGGAAAAACCGACTCCTTAAAATTCAGAAGTCGGTCAAAGAAAAGTTAGTTGTTATTTAAGGCAGTAAGAGTGCAGAGCTTTTTTGTTTAAGGGACTATTATGTTCCCGGACGAGAGCGAATACCATCGGGTATATGATGGCGATCGCCTAATATTTCTAACAAAGGGCCATTAACGTCAAATTTAACCATACTTACCGACGCGACCAAAATATTCACCCGATAGCGATAGCGTCCCAAATCAATTCCCAGTAAACTGCAAAGCATAATCCGAATCGTGGCTTTATGGGAAACTACTAAAACATTGCCTTGGGGGTATTTTTCTTGAATTTCAGCAATTACAGGCATAGAACGGTTAGCAATATCTACCGCAGTTTCTCCACCTAGTGGTGCATTCCAAGCGGGTTCTGTCAACCATTTTACATAGTTTTCTGCGTAATTCTCTTGAGCAAATGATTTACTCTTCCTTTCCCATTCGCCGTAACTACCTTCTCTAAGTCCGTCACGCAACTGCATATCCATACCAATAGCATCACAAAATGGCTTGGCAGTTGCAATTGTGCGCTTCATCGGGCTAACATAAACAGCCTCCCACTTCAATTTTTGATAAACATCGGCAAAACCGGATGCCATCTGCATCCCTTCTGTTGTCAACTCCGCATCAGTTTCACCGCAGAAATTACCACTTTGACTAAAAGTAGTTTCTCCATGTCGCAGTAAATATAAATTGAGTGTCATAGCTTGTATTGCAATTGGGTAAAGGAGTTTGTGCAAAAATAAACTACCATCAATCTCGCCATCGAGTCTGTGACACCAGGACATAATTAATCAACCAAAAAAGTCAATCAACCACAAACTTTTGAAATCGAAGATAAAAGTAGCAGTTTCAGCTAGTACTAGTACAACACGGCGGAAATAAACCAATCATTCCAAATCAACGAAACCCTGATGCTGTATTCATTTTTAATCCCCTTGATTGTGGATGCAACAGTAACCATGTGCTATTAATTGAAACACAATATTTATCACCAGAAGAGTTAGTATATGGAGCCATTAACTGCTAGTGCGATCGCCACGCTCGTTTTTACCAAAATGCTTGAAAAGACAATTGAGAAATTCACAGAAGCAACACTTGCCAAGATAAAAGTGCTGCGTGATAAGATTTGGAACAAGTTCAGAGTTAATCAGGAGGCTGTAACTGCTTTTGTCGAAGCCGAAAAAGGCTCCTCAACAGATTTAGATAAGGTTGCTGTCTACTTACAGGAAATAATGAAATCTGACCTGAATTTTGCCCAAGAGGTAGAAAAACTAGTTGGTGAGATTCAGCAAGAGATAAATATAAATAAAATTCCTGGTCAGAATGTTCAGAATATTTATGGAGGAGAAGCACAACAGAACAATGCGATCGGCACTAATGCTCCAGTAATTCAAGGTGGCAGTGGTCACAATATTACATTCAACTGACTACAGTCATCCGAAGGGGAAGGATAAAGTTAAATAGATAAAGAATCTGTGTCAATTTCCCGGAATACTACGTAGTACTTCCCCAATAGCTGATAATTTTTTGCAGCCTTCAAATGTTACTTATAAATTCATATTGGGCGCAGGTTAGATTGCTCTCTTAGTGCTATCTAGGATCTATATCACAGTGTATACTGAGAGAGCTTTTTTACAAGCTGCTTAACTTTTCAAAAACCCTTTTACTCTGTACACTTATCCGTATTATCTCGTAAATTTATCAAAAATTAAGTATTATTACTATAGTCATAATTTAAATCAATATATTTAGTAAAAATAATTTTAAAACTTGAGAAAATTCAAAAGTTTACATTGAAGAGTACAAAATCAACAAAATTCTATATGAAAGCTGACATTTTTATGAAAGTTTTATATAAAACAAACATTAAATGAACATTAAAGCTCTGATTTATTATTGATTAGTTGTATCTTTTACATTTTTAATATAGGCAAACTATTTACATAACTGAAAACGTATGTTTAATTGGATTAAGTAGCGAGCGAAAGCAAATGCCTAGCTAATACTAGAAACAAACAATCAGTTAAGGTTTTAAATCAGATCCAATTTTGATTTTTTGTATGTACTCGACACTTTATACAGACTTGGTATAAGTAATTATGACTCTTCGGTTACTTTTATAGAAAACCTAGTTCAAACATAGGTATTTCATTGAAAAAAAAGACCATGATTATTTATAATCATTGCACCGAAATGTTTTTTATCATCCATCCTTAATCACCATAAAATAGAGTGAAAGAGCCATTAATTAAAAGAATTTAATATAATTTTCGTAACTTTAGCAATTTTCGATTACGCAATTTATCCAACTGGACTTTTATTATTAGTTTTTCATAAAAGTAGCAATTATTTTTGTGTTTAGCTACTTAGAATCACGGTTTGATTAACTTTATGGAACCAGCAACAGCAATTGCCAATCTTGCTTTTACAAGAGATTTTGAGAATACTATTGAAACGGTCACAGAAGCTACTCTTGCGAAGATAAACGATTTACGGAATAAAATCAGGGACAAATTTCGAGAAAATCACAAAGTAGGAACAGCGCTCGCTTCTGTTGAAAAAGGTTCTAAGGAAGATTTAGAAAAGATCGCTGCTTATTTACACATAGCAATGAGTGAAGATGACCAGTTTTTTCAGAAAGTAAAGTCACTGGCACATGAGATTAATCAAGAAATTAACATTGCTAATATTCAAGCTCAGAACGTACAAAACGTCTATGGTGACAAAACTCAACAGAACAATGCTATCGATACTAAAGCCCCTGTAATTCAAGGAGGTAGTAGAGGTAGTAATCAAATAATAAATTTTAACTATAATGAGCCATCACCTGCTTGACTAGAGTCATCTAACCAGAAACAGGTAAATTCAAATCTAGTCAATTACATTCCTTATACAGGAGTCGTCAACTTTGTTGGACGACACAATGAACTTCTAATACTGCATAAAAAATTGCAAAAATCAGGCATGGTGGTGATTACCGCTATTACTGGTATGGGGGGAGTTGGTAAAACAGAACTAGCAATTCGCTATGCTAAGGAGCATGAAGCAAGTTATCCTGGTGGCATTTGCTGGTTCTCAGCAAGAGAATCGAATCTAGCTGCTGAGATTATACAGTTTGCTCGGCTTTATATGAAATTAGAAGTACCACAGGAATTGGCAGGAAAACCACTCGTTCTCAAGCAACAAGTGGAGTGGTGTTGGCAAAACTGGCAATCCTCATCGGGATTAGTATTATTAGTTTTAGATGATGTCACTAACTTAAGAAGTTGTCGAGAGTTACTACCAAAGGCTAACCACTTTCGCGTCTTGATTACAACACGTCTACGCAGTATGGATTCTAGTGTTGTAGAAGAGATATCTCTAGATGTTTTGGAACCAAAAGATGCTTTACAACTGCTGACATCTTTAGTAGATGAAAAACGAGTCCAGCGTGAATTACAGACAGCTAAAGAATTGTGCCAGTGGTTGGGATACCTCCCTTTGGGTTTGCAGTTAGTAGGGGTGTATTTAGCTAAAAAACCTCCCAATTGGTCTTTAACAAAAATCCTACAACGACTCAAAGAACAGAAATTACTAAATGAGGCGCTTAATCCCTCACAACAGCAATTAGAACAAACTCTGAATACAGCTCAACGAGGTATTTTCGCCGCATTTGAATTTAGCTGGCAAGAACTAAACCCCACAACGCGTCATGTTGCTAAGTTATTAAGTTTATTTGCTCAAAATGATTTTCTTTGGGAATGGATAAATTCGGCTAGCCAGCATCTTTCCCTAACAGAATCAGAAATTGAAACTGCAAACGATGAACTTTACCAACACCATTTAGTTCAATGGATAGAAGAAAAAGAGGGTTATTGTAGAATTCATACCTTGATTAGGCAATTCCTACAGGATAAATTAGCATCTAACTCTTCCTCATCAATAGTAGATACTACAAAAGAATTACAAATAAGTTACAAACAAGCTTTTGCAGCAGTAATGGTGGAAATTGCTAAAGAAATTGCTGAATCTCCTACCCGTGAATTTATTACCTCAGTACAAGATGCTATCCCTCATTTAATAGAAGTTGCCCAAAGTTTTATTGAGGCTGTAAGAGATGAAGATTTAATTTTTTTCTTTGTTGGATTAGGGACATTTTATATACAACAAGGTTTGTATACCTTAGCCGAAAATTGGTATATACAGTGTTTATCAATAGTCAAAATCCGGCTAGGAGAAGAACATACTGATTTTGTAGAAAGTCTTAGCAACCTAGCAGAAATTTACAAGTTATTGGGAAAGTACACAGAAGCGGAACATCTAGTCCTACAAGTCTTGGCTCTGAAAAAATCTCTGTTAGGAGAAGAACATCCTGATATCGCAGAAATCCTCAATAAACTAGGAGTAATTTACTATTCATTAGGAAGGTACGCAGAAGCTGAACCTTTGTATTTAAAAGCCTTGGAGATGAAAAAATCTCTGTTAGGAGAAGAACATCCTGATATCGCAGAAAGCTTCAATAATCTAGCATTGCTCTACAATTCATTAGGAAGGTACACAGAAGCTGAACCTTTGTATCTAAAAGCCTTGGAGATGAGAAAACGCCTATTGCAAGAAGAACATCCTTATATCGCAATAACACTCAATAACCTAGCATTGCTCTATGATTCATTAGGAAAGTATACGGAAGCTGAACCTTTGTATCTAAAAGTCTTGGAGAAGAGAAAACGCATATTGGGAGAAGAACATCCTAAAGTGGCAATGACACTGAATAACCTAGCATTACTTTACTATCATCAAGGGCATTACAATGAAGCCGAAAAATTTTCCTTACAAGCAGTAAAAATAGATAAGCACTTTTTAGGAGAAGAGAATCCAGATTTTGCAACAGATTTGCACAATTTGGCATTAATTTACTCCGCTCAAAAACGCTATGGCGAAGCAGAAATATCATTTCTACGAGTCATGGAAATTAAGCAACGTTCGCTACCAAAGGATCACCCTCTTTTAACAGATACAATTTACGCTTTAGGTAAGATGTATAAACAGATGGGGTGCTATAGCAAAGCTGAACCTTTGTGTATAAAAGCACTTGAACTAGATAAAAACTTGTTGGGAGATGAACATCCCTGTGTTGCCACTAGTCTTAACAACTTGGCTGAACTTTACAATTTAGAAGGAAGGTACACAGAAGCGAAACCTTTATTTATCCAAGCTTTAAAAATATGGGAAAGTCGTCTAGGAATGAATCATCCTAATACTGTTATATGTCGTAATAATCTTGAAAATCCTCTTGCTAGAATCTCATCTATTCCTTCAACTTAGAGACTTCCAAAGAATAAATGACTCAATAAAAATTAAAAGTACACACTAAAACACTCTGGAATGGTTGCACAGTCCAGAACTGATACAATACATTAACTTTTGAGACAAACTCTGCCACTACCGCGATTTTCTCTTTCGTTGTTCATACTGTACCCTTTAAATCCCCAAGTTGCTAAAACTGATGGTTCTATTGTTCTTTTTATGCCAAACCAAATTTTGGTTTTTTGAACCCATTATCATGTAAGCGTTTGAAAGAAAATAAAGATGTAAGGCTTACAAGACAAGTTTTTCACAACTTGGTTGGGTTCAAAAGCATAAGGGAATTGATAGAGCTAATCCTTTCTTCAACCAGTTAAAAGCAATTTCCGGACAGATCAGAAATAAAATGAGCAGTGGATGCTGTTGGCGAATTCAAAAGTAGACAGGAATCCTGTAGAGTGTCACCTAAAATTCGCAGTCTATATATAGCCAGGAGAGTTAGGGATATATCACTGAAACCGCAACCCATCAGTCCTGTGCCAGAGGAAACAGTTCGTGTCGCCCGTGCTGCTTTCCCCAAAGGAACCTTTATCTTGATTCCCCTTATACCCAAAAGTCTTATGAATTAGAACTTACGCATTGACAAGCAAGACAAAAGGTGAACCAGAAAAATTCTGAAAAAACTAGCGATCGCTATATCGCATTTATAATAAACACGAGGGAAAGACTAAAAATTATTATTTACGATATCTGACATAATTTTTAAAAAAAGGGAAATTTTATCTTTGCTTTCTAAGAATGAAATTCCCCTTAAACCCTTATAAGAACCTTGAAATCAGATAGTTAGCCACAGGTGAGATTTACTTAGTTACCACCAGATACAACAGCTTTATGATGTATCGCAGTATCTTCAGGCTTTCTCTGCCATTTGCCATCATTGCCTGGCTCGTATTCATTTTTTACACTATTCCAAGCAATATCACGCGCGCCATCTTCACTTAAACCATCACTTTGAGCAGCATTAAATGCCGCAACGAAAATCTGTTGTGCATGTTCAGGCAGTTGTTCTTTGATGTCTTCAGATAATTCATCTATTTTGTTATAAGGCATAAATACACTCCAATTATTTCAACTTAAGCTTATGCTAAAAAACTGGCAGTCAAATTTCCTCTTTCTTTAAGTAGAGAATCAAATAATCATACTTATGGCTGAGTCAAGCAATTTTTAAATCAGCGATGCAATAATATTAATACTCATAGCTACAATGGTAGTATTGAAAAAGAAGGATAATATGCCATGCAACAGAGTCAAGCGCCTCATATTGGGTGATGTTGTTTGCACATCTGAAACTTGACTAGTCATGCCAATTACAAAAGAATAATATAAAAATTCCCAGTAGTCTGGATAGTCGTTATGAGGAAAATCTAAACCTCCGATGATTTCTTCACTATGATTACGATTAATATATTTGTAATAGCTGTGTGCATATTGTACTGCAAACATCGTATGCACTAGTAACCAGGAACCGACAATAGTCATAATTGAAAGTATGACGTGTAGGGTAAGCAGAATTGTTGACAATCCTTTTTTATCAGTTAGTAAAAACCCAATGGCTAAAACACTAGCACAAGCCGCAGCAATCACTAACATGAATATAGCCAAATGCCCTTCATATTCACTCTCAGCATAACGGCGAATTTTTTCTGGGTTAGCCTCAATCATTTTCCACCACGTTATGGCTAAGAAAAAGTCAATACCGGAGTTCCAAGCGCAGAGAATGCGAGTAGGTAAGTGCAGAGAATGCGGTAGGATAACTGAAACTAATACAGCGATTCCGATAGCAACAATTAGTCGGGGTCGGGAGTCAAAGTTTTTAAATAAATTAAGTTTCACAAATATTGCGATCGCAAAGTTTAACTAATTCGTAATTCATCATTTTTGGTGAAACACCACACCACACAATCGTCATTTCAGATTTGACTGGGAGCTGAATCCACATAAGTAGGTGGACAAAATATTTACAACCATTACAAACTCAATGAATCAATCCAATACTCTGCGAATGTTTCACTCGTAATGACATTGTGTAATTGATTTAGTCCAACTACTTACTTATCTTCCCAGTCTTTAATTTCCAGTCCTTAGTTCAATTATAAATTACTTGAACTTAGCTCTAATCGTCTCTATTCGTTGACGATTAACACCCAAATCGCTCTGACCTAAACGTGAAGCTGAACGCACATGGATAACATTGGCATTCCGGTCTATATAGAATTCTACATCATCCACAAATCCCAGTAAAGCACTTTTAAATTCTGCATATAAATAATCTTGGCTTTCGGTAATGATTTTGGTTCTTGGTAAAGACTCAATAATCTGTTTAAGATTAGTAATCGCTTCTTCTGGAGTAGATGTAAAAGTCAGTGGTGCAATTTGGTGAGATGCATCTGTACTCTGACTAGAAACGCAATTGGGGGAATTAGGGCAAGATGCTAATTTACCGTTGCTAATACCTAAATTATTTGGTCGTTTGCCAGCAAAAACCATAATTGTGTCTCCAGTGTCTCCAGGTGAGTGAATAAATATACTCTCACACATTTTGAATCACTGTAATACTTTGCCGTAATCGCATCTTCTGGCAAATGACAGATTCACTCAAACATCGGTGATGCGTTCGCTCTATGATCCGGTAAGTATCATCTAGGCAAAGACAGATTTATGACGCAAACAATTTCAATTAACGACTCCGGGCGCTTGCAACTCACGCCGCTAGAAATTCCATCTCGTCTGCTGTTGGGGCCAGGGCCATCTAATGCCCATCCCACAGTTCTCCAAGCGATGAATACTTCACCCGTTGGGCATCTTGACCCAGCTTTTCTCGCACTCATGGATGAAATTCAGTCGTTGCTACGCTACGTATGGCAAACAGAAAACTCACTTACCATTGCAGTCAGCGGTACGGGAACAGCTGCAATGGAAGCAACCATCGCCAATGCTGTAGAACCCGATGATGTAGTTTTAATTGGTGTAGCTGGTTACTTTGGTAATCGCCTTGTGGATATGGCTGGACGTTATGGCGCTGATGTGCGAACCATTACCAAACCTTGGGGACAAGTCTTCAACTTGGATGAACTCCAAACTGCCTTACAAACTCATCGTCCAGCTATCTTAGCTCTAGTTCATGCCGAAACTTCCACCGGCGCACGTCAACCTTTGGAAGGGGTCGCTGATTTGTGTCGTGAATTTGGCACTTTGTTACTAGTGGATACGGTGACAAGTTTGGGTGGTGTCCCCTTGTTTTTGGATGCTTGGGGAGTTGATTTAGCCTATAGTTGTAGCCAAAAAGGGTTAGGTTGCCCACCTGGTGCTTCTCCCTTTACAATGAGTGCGCGTGCAGTTGAGAAATTGCAACAGCGGCAAACGAAAGTTGCAAACTGGTATTTAGATATGTTGTTGCTGGGCAAGTATTGGGGCGCTGAACGCACCTATCACCACACAGCACCGATTAATTTATACTATGCATTGCGGGAAGCACTACGTTTGCTTGCAGAAGAGGGATTAGCAAATTCCTGGCAGCGGCATCAAAAGAACGTAGAATATCTCTGGGAAGGTTTAGAGAATTTAGGACTGAGTATGCACGTTGAGCAAGAGTATAGACTGCCAACGCTTACCACTGTCCGCATTCCAGTCGGGGTAGATGGTAAAGCGATCGCTCGGCAGTTACTCAATGAACATAATATTGAAATTGGCGGTGGTCTTGGCGAACTCGCTGGAAAAGTTTGGCGTGTGGGATTGATGGGCTTTAATAGTCGAAAGGAAAGTGTTGACCAACTTTTAGCCGCACTACGGCAGGTTTTGCCTAAGTAGTTTTGATATAATCAGGTGCGTTAACAGTAACTTAACGCACCTGAGATAAAGAGCATCGGGCTAACTTCACTGCGATAAAAAGCCAACAACTAGCAGAGGCAAGAGTATTAAGGCAGATACAATCAAAACGAGGGTTGCCGGCTCAACTTTAATGTGGTTCTTTTGTGGATCGCGCATTTGGAACTATCTCGAAGAATAAATATACTAACCAAGCCTAAAGGATGTTTACTTTGTTTTCCAAGCCCAATGAGATTTAAAAGTATAAACTTTTTAGCTCATCAGCTTATTTCTTCCAAGGCAATTTAGTTCCCATTTCAGTTAAGGCTGAGAAGATAAGATAGAGAATGAGTAACCCAGCAGCCGCAAGGAAAGCGAGTAAATCGTTATCCATAAATGCCCTACGCTAAAACTTCGCTAATCATAGCGGAATCATCTAATCTTTAGAATTTTTTTGAGTCTGCAATTTTTGATCTTCTGGGTGCAAACTGTACCAGCCATACCAGTGACGAACTGCTAGCCAAACCGCTGAGAGCAAACCCGCTAAACTAAGAGTTAGTCCGCTAAATGGTACTAATAATCCAAAAATTGGTAGCACTGCTCCAGCAATAGTGGCGACGATTGCAGCCAGGGAAGCACTGCGGCTAGCTCCCAATCCCCATGTTAAAATTAGTAAAATGATAGAAATTAAAGTCCAAGCCAACTGAGCATTGATAACGCGAGCTAGATAGGTCAAAGTCAACAGACAAGCAAAGAAAATACTACCAGCGATCGCAATATTTCTGAAACTCATTGGCAGTGACAAATATAACAACAATATCCACCACAAAAATATTGTCGGTGCTAGTAATAAAAGCCGGGGAATGATGCCAGTATCACGAATGGGGTCAGTGTTAGTAAACACTCCAAATGGATTTTTGACTGAAACATTATCGTCAAATTTCCAAATAAATTGCGTACTACGTCCATTAACTTTAATCTCATTCGGTACAACACCACTAGCAAAATCAGCCGGAGCAAAGTTGGCAATTGCTGTGAGGCGAAAATTAGAAAGCAACTGTCCTGCGGCGCTGTAAACCCAGCGAGGCCCGCCTTGAGCCTGATAGGTGACTCGAAAGGTGGTTTCTTCTCCTGGTTGCAGCTGGAAGGGAAAGCCATAGTCTCCTGAATTTGTTTGTTGTAGCCTAGTACCGTTACGCTCTACTTTGTAGCCAGCGAGCAGTGTGTAGCCATTAGGTGGCGATGCTTCAAAAAAGAAATTATTAATATCCTTGAGTTGGTTAACTACTTTATAATCAGCAGTGTATTCCACGCGATAAATTGAACTGCGACCTGGAACATCTACGCTTTGGTCTAGCTTGACTTGAATTTGCGAACCACCCAGCGTTAAGAAGCGGTTAATCTCTCGCGTATCATTGACTTTGACTATTTTGCCATTGGCTTGCGTGGTATAAGAGTATGGCTCCTGGATAGTGTAACGGACTTGCGGCGCAGATTGTTCGAGCTTTTCACCTGCGACACTTTCAGCTACTTGAGCCACCTTTGTTTGTTCCCAGTAGTGATAACGATTGCTCAAAGTTGAACAGAGAAAAAATCCCGGAATTAACAGGACTAATATTAGAGTTAAATGCTGTAATCCCCGCAACAGTTGGGAATAACGAACAGCCCATTCGCCAATGAATATAAATTGTTCCGGCTGGCTGCGACGCAGAGAAAAACTGATGAGTGCGATCGCAACTCCTAAAGCTACGACCAAAAATACTAATAACAGTGAAGCTTTGAGCGCCTGGGTTCCAAATTGAACAAGTTCAATCGGATGCGTCAAATCAGGTAATCCGGGAATACCTTGAGCAGAAGATGACATTGGTTGATTTTTGCAGAATTTGGAGAACCAGACCAATAAAATCTCTTAAAAGTTTCTGGACAATAGTTTTATTTGATACTTAGACAGTTTAAAGAAGTGCTGCGTTGGCGTAGGCATCCCTCTGTCCCTGACTTGCTCGACTGTATACTTAGTATAAACACCAAAAACCCGGTCTTCATGACCGGGTTTTTGAGGGAAAACAATGGGGATATATTCCCCGAAGGTTAGTTATAGAGGTTCAGTATAATATCGATGCTCTGATATTTACTACCACGCCATTGTTACCCATTCCGGAAAATTAGCTAAGAATTTTTGACTAGTCTTCTTTGATCTCCTAAAATACAGCAACCTACTGGTAACATCAGCGTGTAGGATTGATAAATATTAATTTTCCGGCTTTTGCTGATGAACAATGCATTTGGTAGCTGGCAAGAATGGCTAACAGTATTCACCTATCTAGGTTTTACCGTCTTCATTATCTGGCGCGTGTTTACCGCCGAGAAGAATTAAAAAAGCTGCATATCATCTCACCAGGGCCTTTTTGCTCAAAAGGCAAAACAGTCCCAGCTTGTTGAACCTTGACTCGTTCGCGACAATTGTAAACCTCTGTAGGTCTTTTTATGCCATCTACGCTAACAATTGCCCTGTATTCCCAATAATTTTTGGCACTTCGGCTGATACTGAGAATGCAAATCTGGTGGCGTAGACCATCGTAGGCAGCGTAATTGCGGCATACAGATGCAAAAGCCGGATGGACTATGGAGAAAGGTAGTATTAATAGCAACATAAATATTATGTATTTAATTCTGCTCATAAAAAATTGTTTAACATTATTGGGAAATATTATTAGATTTTTCAGCCCTTTGAGTTGATTCAATTACTTTTCCTAGTTTGACGAACGAGAGATTGCTACTCCCTAGCACACAATGCATGAGTTAATTGAGAAAGTCAGATTACATCTGGCTGGGTTCCCACCATTTGTATCTGTAGTCTTATTTTAGAAAATTGATATAACAACAAATGTGCAAAAAAAGTCAGTCGTAAGGACGATAAAATTGCAACCAAAAACAAAATTTGAGCAATCTGGAATTACACGCTGTTTTGCAGCAATACTGCTCTTTGGTCAAGTGTGGCTACATTTACTCCAAGGGAAAACCTACTATCGCAAAATTTTGCAACACCTTGTTACCGCTGGGCCAGGTTCTATCTCTCCAGTTCTCCTTGTCAGCGGTTTTGCAGGAATGATTTTTACTATTCAAACGGCGAGAGAATTAGTGCGATTTGGGGCTGTTGATGCAGTGGGAGGTGCTTTTGCCTTAGCTTTTTGTAGAGAATTAGCTCCAATTTTGACCGCTAGTATTATGGCGGGACAAGTAGGTTCTGCTTTTGCAGCAGAAATAGGTGCAATGCGAGTTACCGAGCAAATTGATGCACTTTATATGCTCAAAACCGATCCAATTGATTATCTAGTACTTCCTAGAGTAATTGCTTGTTGTTTGATGGTGCCTTTGATGACGATTTTGGCTTTAGTTACAGGCATCATTGGCGGAGTTTTTGCCGCATCAAAGTTCTACCAAATTATTCCCGAAACATTTTTAGAATCAGTCAGAAATTTTTTAGAACCGTCAGATTTGTTTATTATTTTGCTAAAAGGGTTTATTTTTGGAGTGCTGGTTGCTGTCATTGGCTGTAGTTGGGGTTTAACTACTAGAGGGGGAGCAAAGGAAGTCGGAGAATCGGCAACAAAAGCAGTTGTTACTAGTTGGGTATCAATTTTTATTATGGATTTTTTCCTATCTCTACTGCTGTTTGAACAGCCTGCATTTTGAACCAAAGTAAGTATTGAACAAAATTCCCAACTTCTTAGAAAGTTGGGAATTTGAGCTACAAAGAAAGTTGGGGGAAAATAATACTGCTTCTAAAGCATTGGCACAAACCAACCCAGTCATGGCTTGCTTTTTCGGATATAACTCATCACGTTAACGGAATTTGGGAATATATGAACTTGTAGATTAGCGCACCCAAAGCTAAACCTCCCAATGAAAAGATAGAGGCAGTCGAAAAAGCTAACCCTTCTCTAAGACCTGCTCTTTGAAAGTCTATCCTGACTAATATAGTCGCTGAAATGATGAGTAAAGTATCAAGAAAGACCCGAAACCAGGCAATCATAATAAAGAATAAGAAAGCTGCTAAGACGGCAACGCCGAAAGCCCTGGTATTTGATTGAAGAAAAAGACTGTAGTAATATGTCATCTTCGGCCAAGGAGCGGTCAACGTTATGATTAAAAGCAAGATAGCAATTACAGTTGCCACCCACACAAATATAGGAGCACGTGTTTCTGATATTACCCAGCCCAAAGTACTGTAACTCAGCAGTACTAGCGCCAGGGACACCCAAGGAACTCTTTTCAAAATTGACATGGGTTTATATTTCTAGTACAGGATTAAGGTTTTATCGCATAAATAAGTGTAGTAACTCAAGACTTTATTTTGCTTGAGGACTTGCTCAGTTTATGATCATTGTCCTTCCTTAAGGATATCCCAGTATCAAAGGAGTTTTTTCCGATACGGGTATCAGTGAGACAAGAAACCAAAAGTTCTTACAGATAAAATTATCTAGATTTTGAATATATGGCTTAAACTAGTAAGTTTAGCATCATATTTTATAGCTTCAATCAATAGACTTTTATGCTGTTCACAAGAAAGCCAAACAAGTTTGTCGAGAATTGCGGTACAAAGTAGTTAAAGATTTGTAAACTGTTAGCAGCCGAGTAGCCGCGTGTCACATCTTGTTAAGGAATTATCATGAAACAACTTATTATTGCTGAACGCGTATGCCTCATTGGTCATATCGCGTCAAAAGCCTTTGGACTGGTAGGGATGCTACTGGTAGTACCTAATGCTGAAATAATTTTCAACTTATCGCAGGTAGGAGAAACTGCCGTACAGTTAAGTATGGCTGGCGGCGGTGTAGTTGATATCATCTTAGGGACAGTAGCTGTCTCTATTTATGCCTACCGGACGTTGGGGTTAGGAACTTGGCTAGCATTTATGCTACCGGCTATGTTTATCTCTTTGGGAAGTGAACTACTGGGAACTAGTACAGGGTTTCCATTTGGTGATTATAGCTACTTGAGTGGCTTGGGTTATAAGATTGGAGGGCTAGTTCCTTTCACAATTCCTTTATCTTGGTTTTATGTTGGGCTGTCATCTTACTTAATTGCGAGAACTGGTTTGAAAGTGGCTCAAAAACCCAGTTGGGGTCGCCATATTGCTGCAATAGCCGTTGGTGCTTTGCTCTTCACTTGCTGGGACTTTGCCCTAGAACCGGCTATGAGTCAAACTTCTCTGCCCTTCTGGTATTGGGAACAACCAGGAGCTTTCTTTGGAACACCTTACCAGAACTATGTAGGTTGGTTTGGTACTAGCGCCCTGTTTATGAGTGTGGCAGGATTATTGTGGAGAAATATCTCGATTAAATTAGAGCGATCGCAACTCAATCTGCCATTAGTCGTTTATTTAACTAACTTTGCATTCGCCGCCGGACTAAGCTTGGCAGCTGGATTTTCTATCCCTGTGTTACTCGGCTTATTGCTAGGTGTAATTCCGGCTGTAGCGCTGTGGTCAAGGAGTTCAACCACACCGGCTCAAGTTACTGTTGAACCAGTAACCAAAGAAGTATCAGTAGCAAAGGTTGAAGTTGCCTTGAAATAAGTCTATTTGGGAGCAGAGGGGCAGGGGAGGAGAGGAGACAAGGAGACAAGGGGGAATTATTGAACAAGTCTCTCCCTTGTCTCACCCTTCTTCCTCGTCTACCTTGTCTCTTCTCCATGTCCAATGCCCTATGCCCATTTATTTTGTATAGTCGCAATTTTAATTGTTAAGTATTTTGACAACATTAGACAACGCTTTGATAGTAGAAAGCGCTATCTCTCTTTTATTGTTACTTATCCAAGTACCAGCAACGGCGATTCTGTTTTCGCGCCTGTTAAAAGGACCAAGACGCCATCCTCCAATAGAACCCCAACAGCCGACGCCTGAGCTTTTGGGTAGGGTTAGCATCGTTGTTCCCACACTGAACGAAGCGCTTCGCATTAGCCCACTGTTGGCTGGTTTAAGTCAGCAAAGCTATGAAGTTCGGGAAATTATGGTTGTAGACAGTAAATCGAGTGACGGCACCCCCGACTTAGTAAAAGCCTCACAGCAGAAAGATCCCCGCTTTTGCCTGATGACAGATGATCCCTTACCCTCTGGTTGGGTGGGGCGTCCTTGGGCGTTACATAACGGATTTCTATATAGCTCCGAGGCTAGTCAATGGTTCCTGGGGCTGGATGCTGATATCCAACCGCATCCTGGTTTAGTTGCTGGTTTGGTGAAGACAGCCGAAGCACAAGGCTATGATTTGGTTTCTCTTTCACCCCAATTCATCCTCAAATATCCTGGGGAGTGTTGGCTACAACCCGCTTTGTTGATGACTTTGCTTTACCGATTTTACCCAGCAGGGATCAATACAGAGCAACCAGAACGGGTAATGGCTAATGGGCAGTGTTTTTTGTGTCGTCGCTCCGTTTTAGCTGCTGTAGGTGGTTATAGCAGTGCCAGAAGTTCTTTTTGTGATGATGTCACGTTGGCACGAAATATTGCTGTTCAAGGGTATAAGGTGGGCTTTTTAGATGGCGCAAAAGTGTTAAAGGTACGCATGTATGAAGGGGCGATGGAGACGTGGAAAGAATGGGGGCGGAGTCTCGATCTCAAAGATGCAACTTCTCGTTCTCAGTTGTGGGGAGATTTATGGCTACTCACATCTGTTCAAGGTCTACCTCTTTTAATTGTCCTGACTTTTTTGTTGATTTCTCCCCCACTCTCATATTCGCCCACTCCCCCACTTTTGCTGCTGGGACTGAATTTATTCCTGTTGGTGATTCGCTTTGCGATGCTAATAGCGATCGCACCTTCTTACGATCGCACAAACGCTAAAGGCAGTTGGTTATTCTGGCTTTCCCCTTTGGCCGATCCTTTAGCTGTACTGCGAATCTTTTTATCTGCATTCCACACCCCGCGTGAGTGGAGAGGACGCAAGTATATATAGTGGAGGCATTGGGTATTAGGCATTGGGCATTGGTCATTGGTCAATAACTAATAGTTATTCTTCCCCTGCTCCCCCTGCCTCCCCTGCCTCCCCTGCCTCTCCTGCTCACTCGCCTACTCCTCTTCCCCTCCTACCTGATCCCCGCGTTCCAATTCCCAAAGAATTTGATTTCCTTCACGACGTACCCGTGACACTATCCAGTTTCGCCAACGCCATTGATCTCCACGACTGGTGACAGCGCTGGCGTGGACATCCATCAAGTCTGCTAACTCAGAACTGGTGATTAAATAGCCTTTTTCAGAAATTTCGTCAGCTATACGCAGAGTTTCGACCAAGCTGCGGAGTTGCGAAACCCTCATTTCTGGCGGTTTTTCATCGGTTACGGCCGCAGTTGGCCCGGTTGATGGTTCCATAACGGTTATTTCTAGTGCAGAAGTACTGATTTTTTGCGGACTTTGGTTAGTTATTCTAGAGTTTTTTTCATAATCAGCTACTTTTGCTACATTTATTTCATTTGTGGAAGGTAAAGATTTATAAAAATCTGTGGAAGATAATTGTTGTAGAGAAGGGGTTTTGCCACTTGCATAAGTGCGAGCGATCACATCACAACGTTCGTTACCTATATTACCAGAATGTCCACGGACGTGTTGCCATTTTACTTGTTGGGTATTGAGTTCATCTAAGATTTGTAAAAGGTCTTGGTTTTGGACGGGTTTACCATCTGACTTTTTCCAGCCTTTATTTTTCCAGCCTTTCACCCATTTGGTAACGCAGTTAATCAGGTATTCACTATCGGTATGAAGGGTGATTGGTTGTGCTTGTTGAGATGTTTGCAGAAATTGAAGAGCGGCGATCGCAGCTTGCATCTCCATTTTATTATTAGTGGTATGAGGGGATGCATCGCCCATTTCGTGGATTGAGCCGTCGCTGAAGTAGACGACAACACCCCAACCGCCAGGGCCAGGATTACCGGTGCAAGCACCATCGGTGTATATGCTTTGAATTATGGGTTGGGTGGACATGTTTAGAGGAGCGAACCGCGAAGGCAAGAGTTATTAGCGGCGAATTTTTTAACAATATCCAGGTTATTATACTGATAAAAACTCTTAATTCTGACTCCTGATTTCGGAATTCTTCTTTAATCCTCATCATCAGGCAAGTTTTCGATTTCTTCAGTAATTAGCGTCTGAAAATCTTCGTCACAATGATTATACAGATGAACCGCAGCAGCTAGGAGTTCTGCTAGAATTTCAGCTTGTTGGTTAGCAGTTAAACTAGTTAACTGTAGCTGGTTAATTAAGGCTTGTACTTTCAGGCATTCTGTACATAATTCAGCAATCAAGGTACTGAGGGTTGAATTGGTGACTGCAAGAGGGCGATCGCTAATCTGCATATTTTAGTTATTGTCCCAATCTACGCGCTTGTTGGATTGCCTTGTCAAAAGCACGAATCTCTTTTTCTCAATGCTTAATTAAACCTTCGTCAGGAAAACTCTTCTCTGATTCCAGTCTAATCTTTTCTTGAGGTTCGGTAATTCTTTGAGCTAAAGATTCAATCGCCTTTTGATTGTGTTTCTTACTCATTACTCAGAACGATAGGCAACGCGGAGACTTTGGATTAAAATCACCAGAGATGCGATCGCCATTAACCCGCCCCAAAACCAGTAAGGTAAAAGCAAATATCGCTGCATTTGCGCTGTATCAGATGCACCAAGGGGGCCAGCAGAACTACTAAATAGATAATCAAGTTGATGGTACGTACTTACACAAGCTTGTACACCCAAAAATTGAATGACAAACCCTTGCGCCCAGCGAGGTGCTTTCAGGGAAATACCTAAGATTATTAAACCTAGTAAGGGAATTGCCACCAATCCGAACCAGGAACGCACCCAAATTAATGTCGAAAATAGCAAAAAACTTCCTAAAATTTTTAAACAGAGGGTTGCTGCTGTAAAACTGCGGGAAGCCAGAATCAAAGCTGCACCAGCAAGAGGTGGCCCCATTGGCCCGGCTGCGGCGATTATTGCCGGGCCAATTGGCCCCAATGACGATCGGATGCCATAAGTTGCGACACCAGAACCATTGCTAAAAATCTGCAACTTCTGAAACTGTCCCCCTAATAGCAGTGCCATTAAGCCGTGACCCATTTCATGAAACCAAGTTGCCAGAATTGTAAATGGGTATAAGATATAATCCCCTCCTGGTACTTGCCACAATAGAGCAGTTGCGATCGCTGCTGCAACTAGCCAGGTAAGCCCCATGCGTTCAACAACTGGTGGGGCTTCTTTAGCGAGCAAGGTTTCAAAATTTTTACTTGGTTCCCTCATAGGTCACTCAATTTTGGATTTTGGATTTTGGATTTTAGATTTTCTGAAAAATTAAAAATCTAAAATTGGCAGTGTATTTCCATCCATCCTAGTGTAATTATTCAGGTAATGGAGTTGCTAGACAATGCAACAATTCGCACTCACATCAAAGCGACGGCTGTCAACTATGGCGCTATCAAGAACGACATAGTTATCCGTCGCTTGTCTGATGCAGTTCATTTGTTTCTCCTCCAAAATGGATGCCGGAGGATGGGCAGAAAATACTTAGGCTGATGTCACAATTTAACAAGAATCAGTTAAGCAAGTTGAAAGAGGAATGTCATCAAGTCTCCTTTACCCAAGCTGATGCGATCGCCTGTTCGCAAGCGATGACGGTTCCCTGGTAAAAGTGGCAAATTATTAATATAAGTGCCATTAGAACTTCCCACATCCTCTACATAATGGGCATCTCCCTCGACGCGAATATCTGCATGAATCCGCGAGACAATTTCGGAATTGGGAAATCCTGAAACATCTATATCTGGAGGAATCCGGTCATTGGGCTTGCCGATATGAATCACAGAGAAATTTTGCGGCAATTCAATTAAGCGATCGCTTTGAATGTGGAGTAACCGCGCTGTAACCTGCTGCAATTGAGTTCTGGCAGCAGTTGCAGTTGGTGCTGCTGGCGGGGATACTTCGGCTTCAAAGGCTGGTGTTGGTTCCACAGGTGGTGGAGTCGGAATACTACTTTGTCCAGAAACTACGGGTTGAGCGACAACAGTTGATGTTGATGCTGCCTCTGGAGGGCTGCTTTCTGCAACAGGCATCTGTGGCGTAGGTTCTGGGGGAACTGCCATCTCTGTTGGTGGTAAAGATGATTCGGGAGGATGGGAGTTAGTAGAACCGCTCATTCCTAAAGCATCTGGTTGTAAAAGTTCTAACAATGGATCGGGTGGAACTAACGCTGGCACTTCCACGGGAATATCGGGAGTGACTGTTGTAGCTACTGCGGGATGAACGTGTGGAACTCCTGTGGAGTGAAGGTTATAGCCACACTGACCGCAGAATGCAGCATCTGCCTGCACAGTTGCCCCACAACTGGGACAATTAGTAGTCGCAGGTAATGGTGTATAACAAGCTTCACACTGGACAGCGCCATCAGGATTGGGATGATTGCAATTAGGGCAGACGATCATCGATATTTAGCCTTTGTTCAAGATCATCATAAATATAGTTAGGACTGGCAAGCAGAGGGCGGCCCTAGCTTTAGATTCTAGCAATTACTGCTAATGGAACAATGAATTGGACACTCTTATGCGGGGAAGGGGAGCAGGGGAGCAGGGGAAATAATAGTAACTCCTAACTCCTAACTCAGCACTCCCAATGCCCCATTGTTCAATGCTGAAGTTCCAAACCTGCTGCCGCATCCAGCAGCCACCAAAGTTCTCCTTGGGGCTGAATTAAGCGGGATGGGTAAGTAAAGTCATCGGCTACAGGTGCAAAGACTTGCGCTAAAGCTGGTCGTTTATTAGCACCAGCAACCAGAAAAATCACGCTACGAGCAGAGTTGATGAAGGGGTATGTGAAACTTATCCTGGGGTTTCCGTCTTTGTTACCCACAGTCACGAGGCGATCGCGTACTTTAAGAGCCTCTGTTTGGGGAAACAAAGATGCAGTATGTGCATCATCACCCATTCCTAGTAATACTACATCCAAGGGGGGAAACTCGACACCAGAAGAATTGAAAAATTCTTTGAGATGCTGTTCATACTTGGCAGCAGCCAGTTCTGGATTGGCTTCTAAAGTTGGTACGGGGTGAATGTTAGCCGCTGGGATATCAACGCGATCTAGCCACGCACGACGCGTCATCAGTTCATTGCTATCGGGGTGATCTGGTGGTACGTAACGCTCATCTCCCCAGAATATATGAATTTTATCCCAAGGCAGTTTTTGAGTAGCGATCGCTTCGTATAAAGGTTTAGGTGTACTGCCGCCAGATAAGGCGATGGTAAACCGTCCCCGCTGCTCAATGGCAGTTTTTGACTTGGACAGAATTAATTCTAGCGCTCGTGCAACCAGCGCCGGCTGATCCGGTAGAACTTCAACAGTTTTGTTCATAGCTTCATCATCATATTGCTGGCTTCCAGCAATACAATACCGAACTTATTACAATCCCCCTTTTTAACTTTTGAAACATTTAACATCGTGGATTAAGTAGACTGGAAAATGTAGACCCTCTTTATCACGTTTTACCGTAAGTTGTCAGTAGTGAGTCGTACTAACTACTAACCACTCTGATGATTATTTTTATTTACATCCAGTTACTTGATACTTTGTTGATTAACGCTACAAAGGATACGTTTATTAATTCTTATTAAAAATTAATAAAACTAATCGATGGCAAACAACCCTTCCCAGTCAGGGATCGCTTTACGTTGGGCAATTAACAATTCCTGAATTCCTTTTTGGGCAACATCTAGCAGTTGATCTAACTGAGTGCGGCTAAAGCTGCCTTCTTCGGCTGTTCCTTGGACTTCAATGATTCCCAGGTGTTGATTCATCACCACATTAAAATCTACTGTTGCAGCCACATCTTCGATGTAATTTAGATCCAAAAATGGCTCTCTCTCCAGTAATCCTACGGAAACTGCTGCTACTTGTCCACACAAAGGCGATCGCTCCAACACGCCCTCTTGCAATAATTTAGAAATCGCATGAGCCAACGCCACAAACGAGCCTGTAATGGCTGTTGTCCGAGTTCCGGCATCTGCTTGCAACACATCAGCATCTACAGTCAGCGTGCGTTCTCCCAGTGCCTCAAAATCCACTGCTGCGCGTAAGCTACGTCCAATGAGACGTTGAATTTCTTGCGTCCGTCCAGATAATTTCAATAATTCCCTTTCTTGACGTTTTTGGGTAGCGGATGGTAACATTCGGTACTCAGCAGTTAGCCAGCCTTTACCAGTTCCTTCAAGAAACTTTGGAACTCCCTTATTAACGCTAACAGTACAAAGTACTTGCGTATCACCGCATCTTGCAAGAACAGAACCGGGGGCAAAGCGGGTGAAACTGGGGTGAAAGCTAATCGGACGTAGTTCGTAGGGAATCCGACCATCAGGACGCTGCCAAGCCATTAGAATTGCCTCAAGTTTTACAATACTGCCTTAAGATTACCTTAGTGTTATTGGGCATTGGGCATTGGGCATTGGGTATTGGGCAATACACTAATAGTTATTCTTCCCCTGCCTCCCCTGCTTCCCCTGCTTCTTTATCTAAGGAACTGAAAGCAGAGTCAAAATATTTTGCTGCACCATCTCTGGTGACTGGTCGCCGTTGATGGTCAACAAGCAGCGACGACGGTCGTAATATTCTAGGATGGGAATGGTGCGATCGTAGAATAATTCTACACGGCGCTGCACGATTTCTGGTTGGTCATCTGGTAGCGATCGCCCCAAGGATCGGCTAACCATGACTGCTTCCGGGACTTGGAGATAAATTGCCCAATCTAGCTTTTGCTCTAAATCATCTAATAAAAAATCTAATTCTTCAGCTTGGAAGGCAGTACGGGGATAGCCTTCTAAGACCCAATCACAGTTGATATCTGGTTGTCTGAGGCGAATTCGGATCAATTCAACGATCATTTCGTCTGGAACTAAATCCCCTTTTTGCATATAGGGTCGAGCGTGGTAGCCTAGTTCACTCAGGCTAGCGTAAACCGAAAGAGAAGTCCGGGGATCGGCTTCCAACCATCGAAATTCCGGCAGGGGCTGATTGCCAGATATTGCTTCTCGTAAAATCTCACCTGTGGAAATCAGAGGAATATCAAGGTATCTGCAAAGCCTTTGTGCTTGAGTGCTTTTCCCCGATCCTGAACCTCCCAGAATCACCAATCTCACAACGATTTACTCCTCATCCTGTCAAATTCACTACTAGCTAAGTCTGTTTTGCCCAAACAACCGACAAATCTAACATTTAGCGATTTTCAGATGTTCTGCCTAGCTTTTTTGAATAATTGGGACTGTAACTCTTATGTTTTCATTTTTACAACTCATTTCCGATAAAAGACGAAAAAAATTTAAATCAAAATAACCCTTGACTTCAATACAAACGTAGTGTTTGACTAAGAATGCAATTTGCCAAATCCACCACACCTGTGAAAAACAGATTGATTATACAGGCAAATTTATCAGAATTACCGCCAGCAATAACCCTTAACTTGTTGTATTTTTTTAACTTAACCTTATGGTTGCCCAGCTAGAAAGTCAAAGTATCAATTCAACCTTAACCCTACCATATCCAGTTGAAGGACTAGTGCAAGTTTTCACTAGCTCTCATCGCAACTTTTTTACGAGCGTGATGGCTCAATCACTGAGAATAGCTGGACAAGGAACGGCAGTATTAATAGTGCAGTTCCTCAAAGGAGGTATTCGCCAAGGACAGGATCGACCCATCCAATTAGGACAAAATTTAGATTGGATTCGCTGTGATTTGCCTCGTTGTATTGATACACCACATTTAGACGATACGGAAAATCAAGCTTTACAAAAGTTGTGGCAGTATACACAGCAGGTAGTGTGTGAGAGTAAGTATTCTCTCGTTGTCTTAGATGAGTTAAGTTTAGCGATTAACTTTGGTTTAATTCCTGAAACTGAAGTTTTAGCGTTTCTGGCAAAGCGCCCTCCCCACGTCGATATCATTCTGACAGGGCCAGAGATGCCAAAATCTCTTCTCGATGTGGCAGATCAAATTACAGAAATCCGCCGGAGTTATCGACCTTAAATAATCTCAGGATTTGAGATTTTGGATTTAATAATCTTCAATCAGAGGGTGTGTTAAAGTTCGTGAACACACCTTACTGTTCTAGCTACAGATGTCGGATTGAGGAGAAATTGAGCAGCTTGTTGTGCCGTTACTAGAGATAACTGAATCTGTTTGAGGGTGACTAGACCTTCATTAACAAAGGAATCTCTTACTAAGGCTTTCTCGCCGCCATTGAAAGAAGTTTCATAAAATACTTCCTTAATTCCTGCGGAGATAATTAATTTCAAACAAGACAGACAAGGTTCTAGAGTGACGTAAATACTTGCACTATCTGTAGAAGTCCCATGCTTTGCTGCTTGTGCGATCGCATTTGCTTCCGCATGTACAGCCCTTGATGGTAAAGTTTTACTAGCATCACAGCTACTCAATCCTGGATAACAGTAGCCCTGAGTCGTACAATGTGCCGAACCCGATGGTGAGCCATTGTAACCTGTTGCCACCACCTGCTTGTTTTTCACAATCACAGCACCTACTGGAAAGGCTAAACATGTTGAGCGAGTTGCTGCAAGTTTAGCCAACATCAGAAAGTATTCATCCCATGTTGGTCTTTGATGGGGTTCGTCGATTGGAGAAATATCTTGCATAATCTGTCAATTTCAAACTTTATTTTACTGCCTTGCTGACAAAGGAAACTGTCGATGCTCTGGGTTCCACTTCGCCAAAATGTTTTTAAGCTGATTCAAAGCATCTTCATGATCGTAAAACTGTATTTCAGCAATCACAGTGGGAATGCCGCGTGGAAATCTTGATATTGTTTTACCTGTTTCGTATAGAAGAATGATAGGAATTTTGTTTGTCTCTGCAAAAGCTAACTCCATTCCAACACCAAAGGATAGTGAGCCAAGATAAGCAATAACTAAGTCCGAATTGCTTACCTGATACTTATCTTGGTCGAAAACTTCACGAGGACTAATATCGGGATTATTTACGGGATCAGTTTGTTTGTGTGGAACATAGGCTTGAAGGCCAATTTCTTCGCAAAGTAAGCCAATTTTTTCATAAAGCACTTTAGTTTCTGCTGGATTTTCTACATTAGTTAAGGCACCAGACACATATACTTTGTACATTTTTATCACTGTTTGTTCGCTAAGAAATAACTATTTTTTTAAGGCTCAATCATTGCCAGAATTGAAAAATATAATTATTAAGTTGAAATATTTATAGTTAGTTGTTTCTCTCATTTCTGGTAAATTCAGATACAGCTGCATAAGCAACGGGTATAATAGCAATAATTAACTCATTGCTAAGTTTATTATTACGATATAAATAAAGTAACAAGAGCAGGGAAACGGCTATAGGAGCAGCCCATCTCTTTATTATGGTTTTAAGTTGGTAGCTTGCCCTTTCCTGGTCAAGATTTTTCTTAACCTCTTGATACTCAGAAGATGCCTTTAATCTTTGCTGAAGTGCTTTTCTATCACCATTTCTCCACGGATTTTTACTATCGTGAATCCATTCATTAAGTTGTTGAGGAACATTCCCAGGAAAATCATTCAATCTTCCTGATTTATGTTCTGCAACAATATCTAAACTCCTCGAACTCAACTTATGAAATACTAAATAGGCAATCACTTCATCAACATTAATTCTGTTACTTCGATTTGAAACATTCTGAATCGGGATAGACAAAATTCCTGACCAACCTGGATTTACTTTAGTCCCTAGATGTCCTAGTCCCCTTGATACCATTTTTACCTTAGAATGAATAGTGCCACAATAATAATTATTCAGTGCCACACATTCATTAGTAAATACCAAAACTGTATCTCCTGCTGTTATTTCAAAGAATCTGGTATTTGAATTTGCATCTGTTTCAATCGTTAAAAGAACTTGCTTTTCAATAGAGTAAGCAAAATCACTTGCAGTTAGACCAAGAACACAACCTTGCAAATTCTCTTTTTTGAATGGATAAAAAAGTATTTTCCCACGCACCAATTCATCGATAATATCCCGATCGCTCAAGACTGACATCTCAATACCCCCTAATTCCAAAAACCACCAGAATTTTCCACAAAGGCATACGATATAGTTATAAAGTCAAGCACATCGTGTCAGTAGCTAAGTAGGACGCTTTGACTATCTTGATGAAAAGACTACTTTGATCACACGTATTTTAAATTATATTGTGGCGTGTTGCAAATTAATTTATACATTTAGCACGCCGATATTCACACTAGGATTGCTAGTTATTTATATATGAATTACAGTTTTTTAATTTACTGATCCTGAATATAAGTCTTGTTACTTTTAATACAGTTGCTAGCCTTTTGTAGTTCTATACCTAAATAACCAGTATGTTCAGGCTGAATTGCTGGAGAGGTAGCACAAATCTCTCTTAGTAGGCTGAGAGGATTTTTCCCACGATAAGATTTAATCACCTCACCACTACCAGGGGTTGTGTGGGTAACGACTATCTCTTTACCATCAACCTCAATTAGGAAATTGCCGGAGGGGTCATAATAGCTACGCTGATTAAAAATTGCAGCGTATTGATTTGCAATTAGCCTCTCTGCATTGTCCCAGGTATCATCATATATATGAGCAGACTGACTAATAGTTATGAGTGGCCCCATTTTCAAATCATACTCAGAACGTTGAGCAATTTCATCCCTAATATGTTGTTGCAAAGCCCTCAATCCCATTGCATTTGCAGGCCATGCAGCAAACATATCATTACTTCTAAGAGTTGCAGTTAATGATAATTCATTATCAACCACTCTCAACCAAATGTGATTTAGACAAGGACTACCACCTTTTTCATGGTCTTTTACATCCCATAAATTCATCACTGCACTAGCGGCATCAATTTCTCCAATTAACTTCTGAATTACCTGGTCAATTTGATCGCGCTCAAACCAGGAACGTAAACGTTGACCATAAGTATATTTCAATCCTTCCCTATAAGGTGCATCATCTAAAATCTGCGAAACGTATTCTTTAAGAAAAGGGCGATCAATTGGCAAATAATTCGGATCGGGAAAATAAAAGTCAACAGGCTCATCAGTAATAATTGCCATTAAATCAATTAATTCTTGCCATTGCCCATCATAGCCAGTTGGTCTAATTGTTCCTGTTGTCTTAATCCGATGAATGATTTTTACCCAAGTTTCGGCTATAGTCTGACCTTCTATTCGATGTCCGTAACGCGAGCCTGGTAAAACACTTGGTTCAACGAGAGACATGGGAAATTCCAACCGCGAACCCCAAGGAGAAAGTGCTTCTAATTGGGTATAAGATTTAACTAGACTAACTGCCTCAACGATTGATTTGGCTTCTTTGCAATCTACAGAATGCCGCAGGTGTTCTAAATCACTAGCTTCGACTTCAAGATCAATATATCCAGGGATAGGGGAGCGAATTACCCAGCAACGCAACCCAGTATCACACACACCTTCTTCAAAGCCATTACGGAAAAAGTCCAGCAAGCACTGACATGCACCCGCGTTATTATCTTCCCTTGTAGCATTGAGAACAACCAAAAAGCGGACGTGGGGATTAAATAGCAAATTGCGAATCAGTAAGTTTATCCCCCTTGTGGGCGAGTATAGTTGCCCAATTACAGCATACTCTGGCGGTTGCAAGTGTTTAGCGATCGCCTGCTTTACTGTCCATCCTGTAATCACTGCCGTCTGACCTAGACCATAAATAAGCTGGTTGGGCTTGTACAGTGCTTTGTACTCGAATTGGGTTGCCTTACCCGTTGCTGTCATGATTGGCTAAAATTAAAAAATTAACGATCTTCTATCGTATCACTAAATCTAAATCGCTCTGAATCCAGTTCCATAAATCAGATTGCGATCGCTTGCTTTATCCCACTGCAAATTCTGTCAGCTTTCGCATATAAGGAGGCTGATAAGCCAGTACTATATCTTGCTTAGGAATACCATACTCTATTAATTCATTAGCCACGCCAACCTCAGTACCATCATACTGAATCCAAATCTTACAATCTCGAATATCTAGATGAATTAAACAGCCATAAACCCGACGACGATTTTCCCAACCCGTATTCACAACTTGATAATGATCTTGTTGTACATCAAAAATAGTTTGCCGTTCGATTTCACCATAGGCAGGTTTAACCTGAGCATGATTTGCCAAAACTTGCTGGATGATTTCTCTATACTTTGCTAGTTTATCCATTGTACAATTACCTCATTTTCCGGGTCAAATACTAGCAGTTTCAATTGATATTCATGAATACTCAGTTGTGGCAATTGCCGTGAGAAAAAATCTTCATAAGTTGCTAGCGGAACAGCTAAATAGAGAACTCGCTCTGGTTCTTTTAGTTTTAGTGCTACTCGATAATTTAAACATTGTCCTAAAGCTGTATGAAACTCAGAAATCGCAGAAGGAGCAACAAAACTCTTGATTTCTACAGCAATTCTTTCGTCTTGCTTTTGAGCAGCAATTAACCGTTCTGCACCCAAATCAATTTGCAGTTGTCCATCTGCTAAATCAATAGACAGTGGATCGTGTGTAATTGTCCAGCCATCTTTTTGCAAAGCCAATCTAACTAAATTATGGAAAATATCTCTTGCAGACATTCATTAAAATTTTAAGTGTAATAACTCGAAAATTTTATAGTCTAAACTTTCATCATAATTCTAGCTCTTAAGCAAAAGTTGGAGCGATCGCTTTATCCTACAAAACATTCCGTAACTCTTGAATTGTATTTGCTACAACAATCCTGCGTAAAATCTCTTTCAATTGCTCTAAGTCAGAAATTTGCGAAATTTGCGACATCAACTCCAAACCATCGCTGCCAAATTTCGCCTCTAAACTTGTTTCAATGCTAGAGATTATTCCACGTACTTCTCCTCGTGCTTCTCCTCGTGCTTCTCCTCGTGCTTCTCCTTCTGCTTGTCCTCGTGCTTGTCCCTCACGTAAAATTTCTTGATACCAAGGTGACTCTCTTAAGACTGTCATATCCCACCTCATGATTTCCTTAACTAAAGTACTTTCTAATACAAAGGTTGCAAAAAATGCCAGAACTGTCTCAAGTTGATTTAATTGCTCATCAGCACGCAGCATTCGCAATGCTTCCCTAATTGTAGACTCGTTTTCTCCGCCTTTAAGAATCGGTACAAAGGGAAGCAGCGACGGTAACGGCGTCTCAAAAGCTATATTTACGTCAACTTCCCAGAGATTGATTACGCGGTAATCTTGAATTGCTCTTAACCCGATAAAATTTGATGCAAAGCTTGTAGGTATTTCACTGTTGCTGATTTTGAGAATGTTAATTAGTACAGGGTAGGTTTGTAGTTTATATTTCTCTTCCGCAAGAGCAGCATAAGCACGCATCCGACGCGGCATTTCTGATGTGTGGCGTAATTGTAACTCATTGAGGATGAGAAATTTCCCGTATTGGGGACTTTCAGCCTGAATTACAACATCGCTTTGTCGGCTAATCCATTGGAATTCTGTATTTAAGATTTCGCCTGTAACAATGTCGGGAATTCCTGTCACCCATTTTGCCCAATTATTTGGTGCAAGGCTGATTAATTTTTTAGTGCTAATATCGGCAGCTTTGTTCATCAAAAAAAGATAGATGCGATCGCCCTAAATCAAACCCAATAAATCCGAGGATAATCGCTTCGCCTTATCCTACCGCAAATTATGTCAACTTTCAGCCATTATCTAAGGTGCTAACCTGGCTTTACCTAGACGCTGCTTTTCATACCATTGTGCGATCGCAGGTGCCCAATCTTCAAAATGAGGCCACATCATTTCACATAACTTTTGAATTTCAAGTTGAGCATCTTTCTTGTTTCTCAGGTCACAAAAATGCAAGAAAGACCTTAAATTGAAACTAACTACAAAATGCTGGCGATAGTCAAAAGGCACTTTACCTCTGGCGTGTTCTTCAGACATTCCACTCTCAAAATCAGCTTTATATCGTTTAGCTGCTTCTAAACACCACTCCAAATCTGCTGCTCGTTGCTCTGGTGAATAGTGATACTTTTTGCCTTGTCTATCAGTGTAATAACCAACGGGACGTAGATAAAAAACATCTTCTATGTCTCTCTTGCCTTCTACTACGTCAATAAATTGGTTGCCTGTATATCTAAAAGATTGCACATCAAATGATACAGAAACGCGATGAGTCCGCGCCTGCTGCATCACACTGTGGGGAAAGTAGCCACAGTTGAAAACAATCTGGGGATGCTCTAAAGGCCCATAGTGTCCCCTCTCACCCGCTAAAAGCCGCTTAACAATAACTTCGCCGCTTTGTGACTCCGAGGGCCAGGAGTCGCGCTCATCAAACACAAACCCATCAGTATAGTCCTGGTGCATTGCGGCATAAATCACCTGCTGCGGGTTTGGTGTTTTGGCAATAACCTCTACTCGAAATCGATGCATTAGCTGTTGGGGAATGGATTTGTGATTGAAAGTGCTTACGCACAAGGAGCGGAGTCTGTTGCTTAGACATAGCTTTGAACTCGATTCATCATCATATCTTTTCTCTGGCTTGCTTGGACTACTACTTGATTAGATTAAGATACTTTACAAATATTAATAACTTTGTTACACTTATTTACATAAAGACGAAGACAGGGAAAAATCCATGCGTACAAACACTGCTATAATTGACGACCAAGGCAAACTGAACAACTTTGCGATTGAGCCAAAAGTATATATAGATGAGCAAGGCGATCGCACTGGTTTCACTCCTTATGCAGAAATGCTCAACGGTCGGTTAGCAATGATTGGTTTTGTCTCTCTCATAGTATTAGAAGTATTCACAGGACACGGTATTGTTGGTGTTTTGGCAAGTCTGTAAAAACTAATTTATTTAAAATAAATCACAAAAAATGTCAGAGATGGTAAATTTGCCATCTCTTATTTTTATGGAAAACTTAGTGCTAGAGTGAAAATATACTGATAACAAAAGCCGTTAGTTATCAGCGTAAAAATATTGGGTGAACTATGGCTTTAGCTACTTCAACTATGTTGCCACTAGGCACTAAAGCGCCAGATTTTAATCTACCAGAAGTAGTATCTGGAAAGGCAACTTCACTTTCTACCTTTGCAGATAAAAAAGCACTATTGGTAATGTTTATTTGTCGGCATTGCCCGTTTGTAAAACACGTCCAAAACGAATTAGTGCAGTTAGGAAGAGATTATTTTACAAGTGATTTAGCGATCGTTGCTATTAGTGCTAACGATGCAAAAAATTACCCAGATGATGCGCCAGAGTCGTTACAAGCATTTTCCACAGAACAAGGGTTAAATTTTACCTTATGTTACGACGAGAGCCAGGAAACGGCAAAGGCTTACACAGCAGCTTGTACACCAGATTTTTTTGTATTTGACGATCAACGCCAACTTGTTTATCGGGGACAATTAGATGATAGCCGCCCCAGTAACGGTAAACCTGTAACAGGTGCAGATTTACGCGCAGCCATTGAAGCAGTGCTAGCGGGTAAACCTGTTACAAGTGAGCAAAAGCCTAGTGTTGGTTGCAATATTAAATGGAAACCTGGAAACCAACCCAGTTATTTTGGTTAAGAAGGATTGGGGATTGGGCATTGGGCATTGGGCATTGGGCATTGGGCATTGTAAAAACTTTTCCCTACTCCCTACTGCCCACATCTATCAATGTTTAATTTCCAAATTCAGTATGTAGCATCCTAATTGGACTTTTTCTGCCCACAATTCATATTCCAGTCGCAAATTTTCCGGCAAGGGATGTCCGTTGAGAGTTAGGCTACGAGTAAAATTTCGTAATCGAATGGGATCGTTAGGTTGCAATGACTCAGTTGGCAACCAATAGCGACTAATGCCATAAACACCCTGTTCCCAAAAGTGACGGTAACTCACTTGAGCGTTACCTTGCATAGTCATGATGACTCGGTAAGGGGAAATCTCCAGCCACAAAATTCTAGGACTGTTAGGGGCATAAGCTTTGCTCTTAGTTTGAGGAAGTGTGTCTTCTGGACTTATGACACTCTCTACTTCGCAGCTAATTAGGGGTGGTGCGGTCATCAGTAAATGGAATCGATCGGTATCTTTTTGATACAATGTCGCGGCAGTTTCGACAACAGACCAGATGGGTAGGTCAGTGGAAATAAGTGATAAGCACACGGGCTTGCGGTGATGGGTCAGCATGGGAGCGATAAGGGCTAAAAGCTATTGAACAAAGTGAAATGAACACTCTAGCTGTCTAATAAGTCGGGTTAAGAAACTAAATAGTAAAGCAGGCTTAATATTAATGAATCCGTTGATTTGTTAATAAGCTACACAAATCTGGATGAAACAGGTAGAATTTCAGCTTACACAGCAAAAACGGTACTTTTATCTAGAGAGTGCTAATTCGTAAGTAAAGCTTGTAAATATTCTAAGGCTATAGCCTCAAAACAGTGGCAGTCGTTTTAGATGCTAAAAACCTTCTTCAGGGAGACTTACCGTAGATTGGAGTAAGTTTCATACAGCCAAAAGCAATAGGATACTAGCAAGGAAGTCACCAGAAGCGACAAACTAAGTCGCTGATGAACTTCCGGTGTATTCAAAAGCCAGTGTATCCTAATGTCGGCTTCTGTTATATCCGTAGAAACTCACGAAAACCTTTCTCAACAAAATATTGCTGAGTAAAAAATAAAATTCATTGACTCAGCAATATTTTGGTCTGCCCATTGCGCGTCTCGCGGAAAAGAAAGAGCAAAGATTTCCATTTCAAAGCAGCAACGGCAAGTTAGCTTGTATTAAAAAGCCCACGGATGAATTCGTGGGCTTTATAGCTTGAGCATTTTTTTGAGAATCGCTATAGGCTGAAGCTTCATAAAAAATCATTCTGATTTATTTTTATTCATTACCGATGCCATTGCACCTGTGAACAAGTCATGAGTGTTACAGGCTGGTACTTATTTGGGAATACTTTTATAGGAGTGATAAAAAAGGCGATTGCACTAACGCTTGCAATTCAAATGTACTACGTCACCTTATAATCACTCTTATTTTACAAAAAAAAAGACCTATCAATACTTACTAATCTACCAGGAGCAAACAAGATGGGATTCGCTGAAGATATTGCTAAGGTGTCTGAACAAGTGCGTAAGCGAGCTGACCAAGTTGTTGGTGAAGAAGCTGCTAAGATGGCACTAATTGTTCCTTTTTTGAGTGCTGTTGGGTACGATGTCTATGACCCTAGTGAAGTAATTCCCGAATACGTAGCGGATTTTGCTACTAGAAAAGCAGGGCAGTTTGAAAAAGTAGATTACGCTTTAGCTATTAACAATAATATAGTCATGCTCGTAGAGGCAAAAGCTCGTGGACAAAAAGCTGATGCACACGATGGGCAATTAAGAAAATATTTTAATGCACTTTTGACAGCAAAAGTAGCTGTCGTCACTAATGGTATTGAATACCGTTTTTTTACTGACTTACGTCACCAAAATATCATGGACAAGGAGCCATTTTTCATTTTTAACATCCTTGAATATGATTCTAAAGATATTGAGAACCTTAAAGTATTCCACCGTGACACTTTTGATGTGGCAGCTATTACTCACCATGCAGAGGAAATGGTATATGTAAAAGGCATGACTCAGCTTGTAGGAAATCTTCTGCGCTCTCCTTCTGAAAAATTTATTCATTTTTTAGTATCTGAACTTCGTGCTTCTGACTCCAAGTATGAATTCTCAGGTAATATTAATACTAAAGTTGTTAATAAATTCAACCCAATTATTAAAAAGTCAATTCAGGAAAGTTTACTAGACTTAATGACAAGCTCACTTAGCAGAGAAATGTCTCAACCTGTCAAAGTTGAAGTAGAACCAGAAATTGAAGAAGAGGAACAACCCCAAGACCCTCAAGAATCCAGAATATTAACAACTGCTGAAGAAATAGCAGCTTTTGAAAAAATTAAAGCGATTACGCAAACTTCAAAGAGCTACAGTTTTGAACTTAAGTACAGAGATACTACTTCATACTTTGGTATCAATCTTGGCAAAACTACTTGGTGGTTTCTGCGGTTATATCTGTCTTCGCAGAAAAAAAGTTTTATTGTTCGGCTAAGTGTAGATGAAGTAAAATCCCTAGCTTCAAACTTTGAAGTGCAGGAAGTATCAGCTTCTCTGGGGGATGCCGCATCAAAAGTAATTATTTCCTCTGTTAGTGATTTAGATAAACTGACATCACTGATTCTCAGATGTTACGAGGCAGAAGCAGCCAAGCATCAAACATTGACTCCAGACTTAATCAGAATGGAAAAATCAGCTTAACTCAAGGTATCTACTACAAACTACACCTAAGCAACTATCTCCGATTTTTGCCTACTAACAAATTAGCGATCGCACTACTAATTGTTTGACATATCAATAATCATTGGCTTGGAAAAAGGACAAAAAAAGTGGCTCTGCAACCAGCAGAACCACCAAAGTTTTCACAAACCTTTTATAAATTAACGAACTGCCCCTTGAGCAGAAACAGTATCAATCGGTTTCATCAGGTACAGCCGCAATAACTGCCAGCCGTTGGAGATGTAAAGCGGCAGTTTTTGGAAGATTTGCAGGAATTTGGGAGTGCTGGAGTTAGCGATCGCACCCAACTTCTCGTTATTGCTTATACAAACATCCAACCGCTCATAAAACTCTGGATTCTCTACATCCAGCATCAGCGGGAACACCCGACCTGCGTTTTCGTTGGTCTTCTTAATTACATGGATATCGTATTCTCGCGCATCCAATCCAAGGGTGGCATAAAAGTCCTTGCGTTGGATGTCATTGAGGTACATGGTCGCAAACACTGATAATAGGAAGAACCGACTCCATAGCCGTGCTTTCCAATCATTCAACATTTGCGGCTGAGATTTCATGATCGCATCAAAGAAATCGCCGTGACGGTTTTCATCCTGACACCAGTTCTCAAAGAACCGGAAGATTGGATAAACCCGATCTTCGGGATGTGTTTCTAAATGGCGATAAATGGTAATATAGCGCCAATAACCGATCTTCTCAGAAAGATAAGTAGCGTAGAAGATGAATTTCGGTTTAAAGAAGGTATAACTGCGACTCTTAGTCAAAAACCCTAAATCTAGGGACATATTAAAGTCGGACAAAGCTTTGTTCAAAAAGCCAGCGTGACGCGCTTCATCCCTTGACATCAGGTTAAAACACTCTGCCAAAACAGGGCTTTTTCCTTTCAAGCGACGACCAAGTTCTTTATACAGCAAAAAGCCGGAAAACTCTGCTGTACAGGAACGTTCTAGAAATTCAACGAACAATCGGCGAGTTTCCCCGTCAATATGATCCCAGGATTGTTCAAACTCGGCATCTCGAACAAAGTGGTGGCGGTTGTAGTCAGTGCGGAACTCTTCGAGAATGGCTTGTAACTCGTCTTCGTTGACGGAGATATCCATCCGTGCCATTTCATCAAAATCGGTAGTATAAAACCGAGGTGTTAACAGGGTTTCTTTTGCCGGGGCTTTAATCCCTGGCCGGATTTCTTCAAAGCCTGGTTTTTTGAGGGAATCTACCATGTCTTGATTTCTCTTTCGTCTTTATTATCTTAAGTAGACCTTTCGGGTGACGCTCTTACGTCCCTACCGCCACGGTAACGGCAGTTCCTCATGGGGAGCCACTGCGGTCTTGGGGTCTCCCCAAGTGGAGCAAGTGGCGTGGAAAACCCTGTTGGTGTGAGCCTCTCCCTTTGGGAGAAGACCGGACTGCTTCACCAGAAATGCTCTGGCAAACCGTAACAGCCCACAATAACCCAATTGTATAAAGTTCAGTCTACCAAGGTGCGGGTGAGAAATTTATAAGCAAAACATTAAGAGTTGCAACAATCATTCAATATTTACGGAATCAAAAATCGCGGATTGGTAGTCAAATAAATATAGTTCAGCAAGCAGCATTATCTCGTTTAAGTGGAGTAGCACTCACCTCTTGATTCTCAAAGCACTACTATCTCAGTAATTTTCTGTGGTTGTTACTACAATAAATTCATGGGGTTCTATTAATACGTTGGGCATCTTAAAATTAACAATCCATGACTAGCATAATTACTGAATAAATCTAAGTACTTTAGTTATTTTTTGCATCTTTATCAATAACTATAGATTAGACAATGCCGACAACTTCAAATAATAACGCATTGTTTATTACGAAAATTGTTAGAAAGCAACTGGTGCAAGAAGTAAGTCTAGTTATTAGAACTTGGTATAAAAAATAGTCCGAAAAAACCATTTTAAACAACAAGAGTAAATCCAAAAGGTTGAAAACAAGATGAATCTTGAAAACAATCAGCAGCATAAAGACCGACTTCTTGTCTCTTATATCTTGTGTGCAGTCGGATTTATGGGGGTGGGAGGATTGCAGCGTTTCTACAATGGCAAGATCGGAACTGGTTTGTTATGGCTGTTGACTGGTGGCGTGTTTGGTATAGGGCAGTTTGTGGATTTGTTCTTTATCCCCAATATGGTTGACGAATACGAACATAACCTGAGATTAAAAGCGGGTGTATCTCCCTTTGGTGTGCCGTTGAATCAAGCAGTAGTTGCTTCTCAAGTCCATCGTCCAACAGGCAACCAACTCATGATGAAACTGATTGAAGCAGCGGAAAGCAAGGGTGGTATTTTAACTGTCACTCAAGGGGTGAAGTTTACAGGAGCCAGCTTTGCTGAAGTGGAAGCTACTCTCAAAGAGATGTACAAATCAGGTTATGTGAAAATTGATAACGACCCCAATACTGGAGCCGTTACCTACCATTTTCACGAACTTTAATTATTAGTCATTTGTCCTTTGTCCTTTGTCATTAGTCATTTGTCCTTTGTTAAAAACTAATGACTAATGACTAATGACTAATTTCTACCTAACCACTTTTGGCCGTCCAAGCGCTGAACTAAGCCAAATACCAACAAATCGAGTGTAATTTTGCGCTCATCGATTAAGAATGACTCAAGAGTGCTAGGTTTTTTGCCTTCATTACAAGAAAATCCCTTTTTTCCTTGAATATCTTCATCGGGGAAATACAGGTTAAATTGACGCTTACCAATTTCTGACCAACTGCCGATAATTTGCCAGCATTCTTCGGCAGATTCAAAACCAGTGATTGGCAACTTCTGCTTGGCAAAAGACACCTGTAAATCTTGCACGCCTTTTTGAGCGATCGCTTTTTGTAAAGCTGGCAAGTAGTCTTGCTCAATGAACTCTACAAATGGCTTATCTTCAACAGATGGGGCTTTTTCCTTTTTGGCGGCTTTAGCTGCGGCGGGTTTTTCTGCTGTTTCGTCGGCGGCGGGTTTTTCTCCTGTTGCGGCTTTAGCTGCGGCTGCGGGTTTTTCTCGCTTGGGTGGTACAGCAGTTGGTTTAGCAGCTTTGGGACTATCTTCGGAGTTTGCAGCTTTAGGATCTGGCGCGTTGGCAGTAGGAATATCTGTGGCTTCGGGTGAGTCTGTACTAGGAGCGTGTTCTTCAGCCACACTGGGAGCTTGCTTGTCAACAGTGCTGGGAGCTACTTCTCCCGCTTGATTGTGATTGGTTGGGTCTGCCATTGCTCAGGTCAATCCTTTAATCTAGCTTTGGGAGCGATCGCTCACCTTGATGTATCGGGTATTTTTATTTTGACATACTACTACCGCTGTGCAGAATTTGTAATTTGTATTTGTAATTTGTAATTTATATACCGCAAGGGTTTCATTTATTTGGGATGGGTGGTTTACTTGCAATACTGTTCGGTTAAGGTAAGAGACGCGATGAATCGCCGTCTCTACAATATTCAGTCTTTTGTCTTGACGGCGATAAATCACATCTTTAGCGATCTAGAATTTTCATCCTTCAAATCCCTTTGAATCCCATACCAGTTTCTACCTGTTGCTGTGCTGGAGTAGAATTTACCTTGCCGCTAGAAGTCTGACGCCTGGTACCAACTTGACTCAAGAATATACCTCCTAAAATCAAGCTACCGCCAATATATTGAGGTCGGGTAGGGGCTTCACCCAAAATTAAATAGGCTGCTATAATTCCCACAATTGGGCCAAATGAGCTAATTAGGGAAGCTGTAGATACAGTGGAAGTTTTCAAGCCTTTAACCCAAAAAGACTGACCTACCACCACAATCAACCCGCCATAAAGAAACATCCACTGCCACAAGAATGGTGAGAGAACATCAGCAAAATGATCCTTGCCATAGAGAACTAAAGCAATGAAGAAAAAGATTACAGTCCCAAGTGCAGTCCGAAAAATGCTATAGATTCCCAAAGGAATCTGCGAAAGGTGTTTCTTACTAATAATCGTAGAAGCGGCTATGGCTACAGATGCTACTGCGGCCAAAAATTCCCCTATGCCTAAACCGAAACCTCCCATATTCATCATGGTTTCTGTTGAAGGCTGAAGGATAATAGTTAGGATAACGCCAACAAAAGCTGCGATCGCACCGATAAATTCCCAAATATTTACCCGTTCTCTTAATAACCAGACTGATAAAGCCAAAGTTAGAGGCGGTTCCAAGCGTCCCACTAAGATGACATTGTTCACCCCTGTGAGTGCCAGTGCCTGGAAAATTAAACCAGGGGCTAATGCTCCTGATAAAATAGCCACTGCTGTGAGACTGACCCAATCCTTCCTTGAGAGTTGCTTCAAAGTAGCTTTGTTCCATTGCCGCCCATAGATTAGGATCAGAAGTATCAAAGCGCAAAGGTTTCCCACAAATAAAACATTACACAAAGAAATCGGATTGCGTAGCTTGCCGCCGTAGGCATTGCTGATAAAATGTTGAGCACCAATTTCTGTTAGTTTTCGGGTAACAGCGCTAGATGCTCCAAAAATTAGCATTGCTAGCCAAAGATATGTTTGTCCTGAAATTCTATAGATTTGGCGATGTGGTCTTTTGGGTCTAGTCACAATAACATCACTGCAATGAAAGCATTGCTCATCATATTAAGTTCCCCTCACGCACTTCAAAATGAGGTTTTGTTGAGAAAATACTTAAATTATCCTGTGACTTTGGGCAGCCATGATTAGCTGAGAAAATGCTGAGAATTAACTAAATTTTCTCCAAGGATAAATTCATGAAAATAGTGGCTTAGTTTCAATAAGCTCTCACTGCCACCTGAGATGCTTGGGATGTTCAGGATAAAACAAAGAAGAGAAATAACAAATGAAACTTGCACCCTTACTTACAAGCGTAGCCTTGGTTGGTTTTTTCACAGTTTGGGACGTACCATTAAAGGCGATCAATCCTTCATTAGTGCAGGCATCAGCAGCCGAAGAAATGTCTGTAGCACAAAAACTAGACTTGCTTACTAAGAGTAAGGGTCAGATTGGTAGTGGCGATCAACTACGTCGTTTCTTCTTTGCTGACTTGGAACCAATCGGTATCCAGGTAGGTGGTGCAGGTCACGTAGTTAACCTTTATAACAAAGCCAATGATGTCACATTTGCTTACTGTTCGCATTATGATGTGATTGTTGCTATTAAGAAAGGTAAGGTAACTAAATTTGAACCTAGCGAAGTGAAGTAATACGTAAATCAACTTTCTAATTAATATTTTGCTAAAACCAGAGGAGCAATTTGATTGCATCTAGGTTGCAATATATAACGACAATACCGGAGCAACAGAAACCTCTCCGGCTTTGTGCTGTGTGTCTACGCCATAGGAAAATTTGGATTTAATCCTCCATAAAAAGTTATTAAGTTTCTGGCATATAACGATGTGCAGTTGAGTGAGATACAAAAACTTTGCTGAAATGATTTTACAGCAAGGACTTTGGTGTTCTCATCCAATCGATAACCGCTATAATTAGGTTAAAGATAAAAATATTAAATATTTCGCAGCATTAAAGCTAAATCATCGTTGAGTTTACTTAAGTTATGTTGCATAATTAGATATACTTCCTGATTTTGATAAGTAGCTCTTAATAAATCAATTAGGAAGTTTTGCTCCTGGTTAGCAGCTTCATTTGGCATAGCTAAATTCCTGACAATACATCTTTTAGGTTAGTATTTCCAAGTTTTCATCCTATTGAAAAATCAAAGTGGCGTCATCCAATAAGTAATGCCTCGAATAGCTTGTTTTTTAAAACCAAACAAAGGTAAATTCTCTTCAGATAGACCGACATAAGTCCAATGTGGAACATCGTTTTCTACAGTTTGAAACCAACCATTTTGATTAAGAGCTTTTCTCTGCTCTTTACTACCTACGCGTAAATCAATGGCTAATCCCCAGAGATGTTGTGAAGTTCCGGGGGGTGCAACTAAACCGAGAATTTTTGTCTCTTTACCTTGTTGAACTTTTGCTAAAACTCGATCGTTAGCATACTTGTGCCAAAATCTTAAATTCGTGTTGAAAGTGCGAGTACAATCACCAGAACCATAACCAGATTTTAGCGGAATTTGTTGCTGAATTCGTGCTTTGTTTAAAGCATCAGCCGCCGATTTTTGTAAATAACAGTCGTTAGTGCCATCAACATGACCCATTGTTAAAGTAGCTTGAAACTCTTCGGTTTCTTGTTCATTAGCAAAGATATCTTTTGGCGGTAGTTTAATCCCAATGTCGGGATTTACGAATACTGCGCCATAGCTTCGCAGCAAAGTATATTCATAAGTACCAGGCTGGGGAATTGTGGGTAATTTTCTAGCGATCGCAGATAAAAAACGCTGTTGAGCATTTAATTTTGGGTCGGGAATAAATGGTTCTGATGTTGTATTTTTAGAGGTATTTATACAAGGTAATGAATTATTACTCAAGCATCCTTGTAAAGGTTGAGCAGTTATAGCAACTTTGTGGTGGGTAATCTCATTACTAGCTACTAATATAAAAATCATCAATATAACTATACTGATGAAACTTGTTTTTCTAATAAATCTAGTAATGTCTTTTTGATTCTTGAGGGTAAATTTCATTTTTAAATAATAGTTTAGTGATTCAAAAATAAAATTAAGAAGATTTTGGAAAATATCTATTATTAATGAATTAAACTCACAGATGAGTTATGGGTGTTGAGCTATAGTTTCATCCAAGTTAGAGATAATATCTACTACATACGATCTCATAAACTAATTTCTGTTGGCTAACGATATGAACAATAGCTGCAATTGACAAACCGGAATGTTGTCACAAATTTTAAAAGAATGATATTTTTCACTTACTAGTAAATTTAAAAAATATAACCTTGCCTTTAATTGAGTACTAGTAATTTTGATAACTTTTTTATCAGAAAGTTACATCCATGAAACCACTGGAACAGTTAAAATTGAAAAGAACTCTAAGCTTGCCGATCCTGTAAGTATGACCATGCACAATTCCGTTGAATTCCAAGACGCTTTTGATGTCATAGTCGTCGGTGCAGGTCACTCCGGTTGCGAAGCAGCTCTCGCCTCTGCACGCCTCGGTTGTCGTACCCTGTTATTGACGCTCAATTTGGATAAAATTGCTTGGCAACCTTGTAACCCAGCAGTAGGTGGCCCAGCCAAATCCCAGTTGACCCATGAGGTAGACGCACTTGGTGGAGAAATTGGTAAAGTAGCAGACCGCACCTACTTGCAAAAACGCATCCTCAACTCTTCACGGGGGCCTGCTGTTTGGGCATTACGCGCCCAGACTGATAAGCGCGAATATGCAGCGGTGATGAAAAATATTGTTGAGAATCAAGAAAACTTGACAATCCGCGAAAGTATGGCAACAGACTTGGTACTGGGTGCTAACGGTGAAGTCATCGGTGTTGAAACTTATTTTGGTGTAGGGTTCCAATGTAAAGCAGTCATCTTAACAACCGGCACCTTCCTGGGAGGCAAAATTTGGGTTGGTAACAAATCAATGCCAGCCGGACGTGCTGGAGAATTTGCAGCGGAAGGATTGACACAAACCCTAAATCGCCTGGGATTTGAAACCGGCAGACTTAAAACTGGAACTCCAGCACGGGTAGACAAGCGATCGGTAGATTACAGTAAAATGCTCATCCAGCCAGGGGATGAAGATGTGCGCTGGTTTAGCTTTGACCCAGATGTGTGGGTAAAACGGGAACAGATGCCTTGCTACATCACTCGCACAACCACAGAAACCCATCGCCTAATTCAAGAAAATTTGCACCTGTCACCAGTTTATGGCGGTTGGGTGGAAGCCAAGGGGCCGCGTTATTGTCCCAGTATTGAAGATAAGATTGTGCGCTTTGCCGATAAGGAAAGCCATCAAATCTTTATTGAACCGGAAGGAAGGGATATACCCGAACTTTATATTCAAGGATTTTCTACAGGGTTGCCAGAAAATTTGCAGTTGCAAATGTTGCGGACTCTCCCCGGTTTGGAAAAATGTGTGATGCTGCGTCCCGCCTATGCAGTGGAATATGACTATTTACCAGCAACTCAGTGTTACCCCACACTGATGACTAAAAAGATTGCGGGGCTGTTTTGTGCTGGGCAAATTAACGGCACTACAGGTTATGAAGAAGCTGCTGCTCAAGGGCTGGTGGCAGGAATTAACGCCGCTCGATTTGTTCGCTCTCAAGAAATGATTGTGTTTGCTCGCGAGCAAAGTTACATTGGGACGCTAATTGATGACCTGTGTACAAAAGACCTACGGGAACCTTACCGGATGCTCACTAGTAGGTCAGAGTACCGATTGCTATTGCGTTCTGACAATGCCGACCAACGCCTGACGCCCTTGGGACGGGAAATTGGTTTAATTGACGATCGCCGCTGGGATATGTTTACTCAAAAACAGGGTAATATCACCACAGAAAAGCAAAGATTGCAAGCCACACGAGTTAAAGAACATGATGAAATTGGAATAGCGATCGCATCTGATACCCAACAAGCAATTAAAGGTTCAATTACCCTCAATGACTTGTTGCGGCGTCCAGGATTACATTACGTTGATCTCGACAGGTTCGGACTGGGAAACCCCAACCTCAACCGGGCTGAGAAAGAAGGCGCAGAAATTGACATCAAGTATTCTGGCTATCTCGCTAGGCAACAAAATCAAATTGACCAAATTGCCCGCCAAGCTCACCGCCAGTTACCTGGCGATTTAGACTACACAACAATTGATACTCTTTCTAAAGAGGCACGGGAAAAGCTGACTCACATAAAACCACTCACCCTTGGTCAAGCTGCACGTATAGGTGGTGTAAACCCAGCGGATATTAACGCCTTATTATTATATCTAGAATTGCGTAGAAGCAAGATCCAGTCAGAGTTTCCAGCGTTAACTTAACACAAGCTTGATAAAGACTGAGTATAGTAGTAGGGAGAGAGATTGGTATGATAGATGACATAACTATTAGTACTGGCATCATCAACAATCCTCAGATGAAAGTTGAGTTTAATACCAACACTCAATCAACTTATCTCAATCAGATGGGGGATTGGATGTTTCATTATTCAGGAGGCAGGAGGCAGGAGTAACCCACGCACAACTGCATAGGATTAAGGCAAGACCGGATGCGGAGTGGCTCCTCTGTTTGGATCTTGCCCGATACATCTCAATACAATTCTTCTTTTTAAACAGGGTAATTACCCAGGACTAAAGTTTTTATTCATACTTATTTCTTTCAGTAAAAACTGCCCTCTACCTGCTGCCTTCTCTGATAATCCTAATTTCCAGGCAGTAGGGGTGGCGTTTCCTCGTCCAAGCAACAACCCAGAACGTCTATGTTACAAGAAGCCAGCACCCGTCTCATAGTACCAGAACCATCAGAAGACTTAATCACCAACGAGCCTTGGTCGATAGAAAACTATGCTGATGGCCTAATGGATGAACTCTTTGCCGATATCGACTACATTCTGGATGCTAGTGGTAATCTCCCTTCTCAAACTGTTAGGCACAGTAATCAGAACAGATCGAGCCACTCTGTTGCTGGAGTTTACACCCAAGGTCAACGCCAATCGCCTCCAGAATACGTACCTCTGCAAACTGTTACGATACCACAGATTATCTTACCGAACACCCTGAATCAACCAGTACAGTCAGTTGCTCAAGATCGCCACAAGCAATTGAGTACCGTTGTATTTGACACCGCCACCGTTAAACCAATTAGTAGAAAGCGTCAGAAAACTAGTTCGGTTTTGGGCAAACTGCTGATTGTAGGAACAACTTTAGGCATGGCGATCGCTAGCACGATCTACTTGGTGCAGTCTGGAGTCGTATATCTTTTAAATACCAAATTGCCCGAATCAGCGCTTCTATTGCCGCAATCGCAGTCACGGTTGCCAGTAAAAACAGAAATAGAGGCAGAGTTAGTTGACTATATGCTCCAAGCGCTGGCTGTTATAGATAAGCAAGGAGCAAAAAGCAATCAAAAATCTTTCAATCCAGGATTCTCCAGTCAGGCAAATACTAACCAAATAGCCCTTGGTCGTGAGCAAGCAACTGGTAATCTACCAGCACTTCCACTTTTAGCTAACAATACACTACCAACCCCCAATCGTTCTGGAAGCGTTGTTGAGCGCATCTACGTCCCCGTTTATCAAGCGCCGTCACCAATGCGTTACGCCCTTCCAGCCATTCCGGGGAATCCCACACTTTTACCACAAGTTGCCAGTGCGTTACGGGTATCTCAACCTAATGTTGTCAAAACTGCCCTGAATACAGTGCGACAAGCTGCCAAGCCTGTAACTGTTAATATGTTAGCTGCGGCTGTACGAGCCGAACTCAAACCGGTGGCAGCAAAAACTGCACCAATTACCGTGCGCCAAACACCCAAACCTTTGCCTGCATTACCAGTAGTTCCATTGCGTGCTGCACTCGCACCAGAGTCAGAACCAACTATTACCCAGGAACAAGTATATCCGGCAACTGCGATCGCAGAAGCTCCGAGTAATACCTTAGAGGGATTACTAGAGTTGGGCAACAAATCTGCCGCTTTATTTAAAATTGATGGTGTGACTCGCCGCATCAATATGGGTGAAAGTATCGGCTCAAGCGGTTGGACACTAGTAGATGTCAGTAATGGCGAAGCAGTCATCCGACGTAATGGCGAAGTGCGATCGATTTATGCAGGCCAGAAATTATAAATTTTTTAACCCAATGCCTGGTTGAGGAGAGTTTGAAGATTAAACTCATCTATCACCATTAATAGTACTGCGATCAGCAATAATTGATTGAAATAATTTGATCGCGTCAAATAGTTCTCTGTCTCTGTCTGCACTGTTAGGATTGCCTGCTGATATAGCAATCCTATTTGAGTTGTGAAAATTAACGAACCGCCAAGACGCCTTCGCGAAGCGTCTCGAAGAGAAGAGCGCCAAGAAAAGAAAGAGAAGTTTTCACAAATGATTTAGGACTGCTATATGTAGCCTAGCTAATGCGATCGCGCCTTAATAGTTTTAATATTATCAGCTTTATTGATAGCAAGATCGCTTTTACCTCCAATAGACTCTAGTAACTATTGAGCGATGATTACTTTTTTGAGAATTTGCCGATTGATTTCGGTAACTTTCATACTTTCAATACAAACTTGTGTAAATACTGTTGCTAAATCTTTATTAAAATAAGTTTAGACTAAATCATCTAGTAATGATATAGTTTTGTCCTTTTAAAAAGTAATTTGCATAACCCTTCACTCAATAATAGTTTTTCTCAAAACGGACAGCTAAAATTGGGTAACTCTCTGGCTTAATATCAAATTTCATTGGGTTTATCTCCTTTTTTAACTTGAGAGTTACGCATTCGCTACACTGTTATTAACCCAAATGCTTAGGTGTAGTCCGTCGTAGACATCGCTCTGTCGGTAAGAAAAAATAAATATTTACTGTAAATAGCTGGAAATTTTGTCTAACTATCTCATAAATCGGTGAAAGACCACAAAGTTTAATCAATATAAGCAGAAAATCAGGTTTGTGGTGAAGAATTGGAAGACAGTATTGAATTTCCCTACCTAAAGATGGTTCACAGAAATAAATTTCAATGTTACAACTATAACTTGTGTTTATTATAGTTACACTATAGTGACTATTTGGAAACCTAGATTTTGCATATATCTTGCTTAAGCAAGATATATTTAGCTAAAACAGTTAGTTTGCTAATTGATGTAATCCTCAAATCTTACCAATATGAAACAACCTAACTATTTTCAAAATAATTCTAAAAACTCTTTAAGAGACAAGTATCATCTTTACAAAGGCGAAAAGCTGAACTGGCTTCAAGTAACTCTTCGGCTTGAAAGGTCAATTATCTCTATTATTCTTCCTTGGGTAATTTTTTGTACTATATATGGTACTTTCATATCATTTTTAGCTCATTTAGGATTACCAATCGCATTTTCAGATTCCAGCAATATTCTTACCAATGCTGTTTTAAGCTTTAATATTGGCTTCACATTACTATTAGTTTTTCGGACGAATACAGCCCATGATAGATTTTGGGAAGGTCGTCAACTATGGGGAGCTTTAGTCAATACATCGCGTAACTTAACTCGTGGAATTGCGATAATAGTTAAAGAGAAAACACCACAAGATAAATTAGAAAAGGAAGCAATGCTTCGGTTAGTAACTGCTTTTGCAGTTGCAATGAAGTTACATCTAAGATCGGTGCCTTTAGACACTCAGTTGGCATCATTAATGTCTGAAAAACAATATTTACACCTCCAAGATAGCGATCATCCTCCACTACAAATTGCTTATTGGATAGGAGATTACTTACAGTATCAGCATGACCGAAATTGTCTAAATGTCTATCAATTAACTACTCTGCATAATTGTGTAGATGATTTAGTCGATATTTTAGGTGGTTGCGAACGCATTTTAAAAACGCCGCTGCCTTTGATATATACTATTAAACTCAGACAACTGTTATTAATTTTTTGTCTTATATTACCTTTGGAAATTGTGAGCTTTTTAAATTGGTGGACTGGTATAGTAATGGCTTTTGTAAGTTTTACATTATTAAGCATTGAACAAATTGGCTCAGAAATCGAAGAACCTTTTGGGTTTGATCCTAATGACTTACCTTTAAATACTATTTGCAATACAATCTCCAACAATGTTGAAGAATTAATCAGGCTTACTTCTAACAATGTTCGTTCTTATTAAATCTATAAATAAGTTTTTCCAGTCAATTTTTGATGAGAACGGAAATGTTTTTTCTTTATTAAACATAGAAAATACTTGGCTGAAAAATGCGATCGCTTAATAAATAGTTCGCCAAGCTTTCACCGTCCCTTTACCAATTTCGCTATCAACAGTTTGACCTCCTTCTAAGACTAGTCTGATATCTAAATTCTCATCGGGAGCATTTTTCAAAGCGGTGGCTAATTCTTTACTGACAGCAAACGTGCCGGTTGAACCGTCTAATTGAAAAACTTTTTCTCTGACCTTGAGTAAAAGCTTATCGACTTTTTTAGTCGTGACAAATCTAAGATAGTCAGGTCTGGGATACACACGACCTGCGGTGTAGAAAGAAGACCTTGCTTGACCCGAATTTACTGTTACGAGTACTCGAATACTCGAAGGTGTCCACAAACTAATAACTTGCGTTGAACCCTCACGGAATAAATAGCCACCTAAAGAATTGCGGTCGAAAACTCCAACAAACTCTCCTTCAAAGGGGTCTACAATTTTTACGGCTTTCGACCAAGGCACATCCATATCGGGGGACAGTCCAGCCGATTTGACCATTGGCAAATCGCTTGATGCTTGAGCAAGAATAGCTATTTCTTGAACAGTGAAAGCAGCACAAAGTTGAGGCGAAATTACAGCCAAGCTAGCCCCAAAAAGAAAAACTGGAATCGTTTGCGGTAACTTCATCATAAGTCAGGGGTATAATCTTCAAATGCTTCTTACTGCAAAACAGTTTGCCTTACTTCAACTGGTTCACCCGTCAAGCTAAAAGGACGAACTTCGGTAATTTTTACCTTTACTAACTGCCCTTTGAGTTCTTTGATGTCACCGCTAAAAAAGGTCAAACGATTACCGCCAGTGCGTCCCATTACCTGGGTTGGATCTTTAGGATTTTGGTCTTCTACTAAAACTTCTTCAATGCGTCCAAAGTAACGTTGCGATCGCTCTGCTACTTTCAAGTTTCCCAGATGATTCAGTCGTTGCAGGCGATCGCTTTTAATTTCTTCACTCAGCTGATTGTCCCACAAAGCTGCGGGTGTCCCTGGACGCGGCGAATATGCTGCTGTATTCAACATATCAAAGCCAATATCTTCTACCAGTTTCAGGGTATTTTCAAACTGTGCTTCTGTTTCCCCAGGAAAACCGACTATTACATCGGCACTGATGGAGGCATCTGGCATATATCGGCGAATGGTATCGATAATCCGGCGATATTTCTCATGGGTATAACCCCGCGCCATCGCCTTTAAAAGTTCGTTATCCCCAGATTGAAAGGGAATGTGGAAATGTTCGCACACTTTGGGTAACTCAGCACAAGCCTGAATTAATCTCTCGGTAAAATAACGAGGATGGCTAGTAGCAAATCTTAATCTTTCAATTCCCGGCACATTATGCACGTAATAAAGCAAATCTGTAAAGTTGTGCAGATGCCGACCTTCTGCTGTCACTCCAGGTAAATCTCTGCCATAAGCATCAATATTTTGACCGAGTAGAGTAATTTCTTTGTAACCTTGCCGTCCTAATTCTTCCATTTCAGCCCGGATAGCTGACGGCGTGCGAGATTGTTCGACACCGCGCACATTAGGAACCACGCAATAGGTGCAGCGTTCGTTACAGCCGTAAATCACATTTACCCAAGCTGTCACTGTACTATCTCGTCGCGGCTGGGTGATATCTTCAATAATGTGAACTGCCTCGGTTGCGACAACTTGGTTGCCTTCAAACACTGACTCCAACAAATCTTTCAGACGGTTGGCGTGTTGTGGCCCCATTACCAAATCTAATTCTGGCACTCGCCGCAACAGTGCTTCTCCTTCTTGTTGGGCAACACAACCAGCAACGATGAGGGTTAAATCAGGCTGCTCATGTTTACGCTTTGCTTGTCTGCCAAGATAGGAATATACCTTTTGTTCAGCATTATCCCGAATTGTGCAGGTATTGTAGAGAATCACATCTGCATGATTCGGATCTTCACACCACTCAAAGCCCATGTCTTCCAAAACGCCAGCCATGCGCTCTGAGTCAGCTTTATTCATCTGACAACCGAAAGTAGTAATGTGGTATTGGCGTTTAGAAGTGGTCATGGGCAATTCTGCTGAATCAGCGTAATGTATGTAAGGTTTATTTCTATTCTATAACGCTCTTAAGCTGCTTCAGGAGTACTGAGTATCTTCCCTCAGATTCCTTTTGATATTTCCATATAAAAACCTCAAGAAGTTACAAGCTGCAAGCATTAGCGGTGATGAAATTCAACCTCTTTCTCCAAAATCTTGATGTCATAGTTGCCAAAGAAATCGTGACCTAGTAGCCCGATGCTTGCTTTTGGTGCGATCGCTACCTGAAGATTATTGGCTGTAACTCCACCTACTGCAATAGATTTTACCTTACTGGTTGAAAATTTTACTTCACTGCCATCAGCAATTTGGGCTTGCATTGTACCTGTAGCCTGTAGTTTCAGTGTATTCGCCATATCTTGAGTGATAATGGTTCCACTAGCACCTGTATCTACAATCATTTCAAAAGTTTTTTTGTCGTTGAAGGTGACATCAATCACAGGAGTTCCGCCAAAACGGCGTTTGATTGAGACTCGAAAAACTTTATTGTCTGAAGGTGCGGCTATGATATTGCCACAAATCCTTCCCAATCCAACGGTTTTCCCAGAGGAAGTTATCATGTAACACGCTCCTGGATCGTCTGCTGTGGCCTGATGAGAGAATGCTAAAAATATCAGCGTCGGCATTAGTGCGATTGCAGCTAGGTTAACGGTCGTCATCCAACGCTTCCAAGCATTCTTCATGTTATACTGCTCTCCAAATTTTGTGATTACTCTTAATAGCTAAACTCGTTATTTCGGTTGTAAAACATGATATTAAAAGCACGGATTTATAATAATATAAAAACTCAGCATTTATTAATTAAAAAATAAAAAGTCAAATTTTTTCTGCTTAAAACGAGATATCTTTAGCCAGTTTTTGTAGTTTTAAGTTAGCTGATAAAGTTATATATATAGCGTTTAAATAAAGATGAATTTGCATTTTACTCAATACATTTTACCTAAAATTACTGATTGATAAATTAAAGATTAGGTAAAGACATGATAAAAATACTTAGAGCAGATTAAATCTGACATACTAAGACATTGGATAAAATAAATTTGTTAGCTTACTCAATGCTTGCGGCTGCATTTATAGCAATTGCGATCGCATTTTTAACAGCAACATCTCTTTGTTCTAAAATGATATTTTCACTATCAGTCCGCGAAGCAACTACACCGCAAATAGCCGCAGCCGCAAAATTATACACTCCTGCCATTTTGAATAATGTGCCGCATTCCATCTCGTAATTCAAGATATTCAAGCGCCGATATTCTTCTGTAATGCCATGCAGCGATCGCATTAAATTTGGATTCGCGGAATCAGTGCGTTCTTGTCCTTCGTAAAAAGTATCAACTGATGCCGTAATTCCTATGTAATATTCAACCTCTAATTCTCGTGCTGCTTTAACTAAAGCGACTGTCAGAAAAGGATCGGCTGCGGCTGGATACTCCACAGGTGCAATATCATTAGCTGCACCTTGGCGACATAATGCTGCACTGCTAATAACAACGCTACCGACTGGTATATAAGGTTGAATGGAACCGCAAGTTCCAATGCGAATAATTTGCCGGATTCCTATTTGTACCAACTCATTGACAACAATACTTAATGAAGGCGCACCCATACCACTAGTAGCTGATAGGATAGTGCGACCATTAGATAAGTATCCTACATAGCTATTGAGTCCGCGATTTTCTGACAACACGCGTACATCTTGTAAATAAGTTTGGGCAATTAAGCGCGATCGCTCTGGGTCGCCAGATAATAGAGCAATGCTGGGAGGCGATGAACCTAAATCATCTTGCCCAAAGCCAATGTGATAAAAGCGTTTATTTGGCATAGGGTGAAAAATTAGCGATCGCTCTAAATATTTACCTAAATACTTTTACTGAGGTTTTACCGTATAAATTACGTTAATTTGGGACGTTGATACCAAACTGACTCAGTGATTCTGTGTTCGCTAAAGCCTTAAAGTCCCAACAAAATCAAAATGTACAAAGCTTATCCGAAGTTTCGCCTATAGGTAAAATCTGGGACAAACATAGAGCTAATACTGATAAAGTTTTCCATTATTACGATAAAGCAGACGAACATTGCTTTCAGCAGTATGCTTGGCGAGTGAGAATGTGTTCCGAGTTGCTGAAGTTTCAATTAGTGCCAGACGACGCGGAAGGTATTCTCAAGTTAAAGCTATTAGATGCCCGATTTTGTAGGGTTCGTCACTGTCCGATTTGTCAGTGGCGGCGATCGCTTATGTGAAAAGCAAGAGCTTATAAAATTCTCCCACAGGTTGTCACTGATTACCCCAAGTACCGTTGGCTATTTGTTACTTTGACTGTAAGGAATTGCCAGATTGAGGAACTCAGGGAAAACTTGGATTCGATGAATAAAGCTTTTAAGCGATTCACTGAATTGAAAGCATGGCCTGCGAAAGGTTGGGTGAAGTCCACAGAAGTAACTAAAGGTAGAGATGGAGTCTCAGCACATCCGCATTTACATATTTTGGCAATGGTGCCACCTTCGTATTTCAGTCATGCCTATCTTTCTCATGCCAAATGGGTAGCGTTCTGGCAGCAGTGCTTACGAATTGATTACCAGCCAATTATTCATACTAGCGCGATCGCTAAACATCATAACCCATCACTACTTATCCCAGAAATTCTCAAGTATCAGGTGAAAGAGTCAGATTTGGTGGGTGATAGAAAATGGTTTTTAGAGTTAACCCGTCAGCTACATAAAAGTAGAGCGATCGCTGTTGGGGGTATACTCAGGCAATATATGCGCGAATTAGAGGAGAAAAACCAAGACCTCATTGATGAAAGTGAAGAGACAGGTGAGGTGAATGGAGAAAGTTTGTATTTCCGATGGGAGCGCAAGTTACAAAGATTTAATATAGAGTGACACCAGCGATATAGGAACAGCCTTATAATCCTTACATGAAAAGGACTACATAAGTTTAGAACCGTAGAGACTGTGACTTAATCCGGCGAAAGGACAAAGACCAGCGATCAGATACAACCGGAATTAGTTCATGGAGAATACTAGAATCAAACTGGATAACCTGACCATCTTCAAGGTGATATTCGTCTTTCCCGATGCGTAAAGTAGCACGTCCAATATTGACTAATCCTACCAGAGTGTTCAAAAACGGGGTGGTCACGGTGTTCTATCATGCCACCACCTGGACGATAATGGCAGAGTAAGGCACAATCCCATCCTGGAAGAATGCGATCGCCAAGTCGATTAACCCTCTCATCCCAATGTCCTTTCTTGATTTTCGCATTAGACTTTAGTAGTATGACCTCGTATCCAAACCATTTATGAGTTCGAGCAAAAGCAACCCGACTAGAAGACATTGACTTCATGCCAAATTGATGATTAGTCCAGTCATGAAGACTTTGAAGATCGGTACGAACGTGTCCAACAGTTTCAACTAAATTCATTATTAACTCCTGAAAATTTTAACTCTGCAAATCAAACTAGTTACACCACCCCTCATACGAAGTGTTAATAAAAAAATATTTAAAGTCTATTCCACTCCACAACTAGTAGAGTAAAACTCTTTATTTATTTTCTTCGTACTTCATATATTTGTAGGCGTTAGCCTATTAACCAATCCTTTCTCTAACTTAAAAATCACAAAAAAATAAATACCAGTCACCTGAAAAGCAGATGGCTGGTATTTATAAATTGCCTTTACTTGAAGCTAGTAAATAACTTCGATAATTAAGTTATTTACTAGCTTTTTACGAATCATTTAAGATTTATCTAGAAGTGTTTAACTGTCATCCAGTTGGAGTAGCGATCGCCCCAGCAATATAATACGCTAGGGCGTTTTTTAAACTTTACCTAAAATCTCCTCCTTCCCATATCTGAAGTTGTCTTTCAGCCGCAACTATGCAATTGAGATGCTTGGGTGGATAGAGAAAATGATTGTAAGCTAATGCCATCTGTCTAGCAGCTTCAGTATATGGCACTCGTCCTATTCCCGTACCCAATCCAGGACAGGCAATGGTGTTAATTTTTTGCCTAGCCTGTTGGTTATGGTGGCGAACTGCCAGCAGCATCGCCCACATCGCAATATAAGGAATATCTGTCCCAGCAATAATCATGGGAACTCGCATCGTAGGTGTATGAGCCAAAAAAGGATGCTTGTGATGATCTGTTTCCACAATCATTGATGTTCCCACAGGCTGTTCACCCAAATAATCCTCAAGAATGCGCTGCTGGACTCTTGCCATTAACGAACGACCGAAAAAACGGATAATTGCCGCATCTATGCCACCATCCATCATTCCGAAAGAGTTAGCAGGGCTGACCATACAATCAAAATCTGGCAACCACTCGAAATAGTTATTCACTATTTCTACATTGGGTAAATAATTAAAATGCTGTTCAAAGGCTGCACACAACAAAGAGTCGGGAGCTACCAATATCAATTTCAAGCTTTCATTTCCTCCGCTTGAATACCTATTTTAAACGTCAGCTAGGGCAAATATCAACGGTTTTTCTTTATTATCAGCCTTGTCTTTTTTTGTAACACATATATAATACAAAATATATCACCACTCAGGTGGTGACTATTTGTCGCTTGAACAAAAGGAAATTTTATGATTCCCCGAACACGCATCCGAAATATTGGTATCTCTGCCCACATCGACTCTGGTAAAACTACGCTGTCAGAGCGAATTCTCTTCTATACGGGCAGAATCCACGCTATTGAGTAAGTGCGGGGAGGCGGTAAGGGTGCAACGATGGATTTTATGCCAGAAGAAAAGCTGCATGGTATAACCATCACTTCCGCTGCTACCACCTGCCAGTGGCACGATACTCAAATTAACCTGATTGATACAGCTGGACACGTAGATTTCACAATTGAAGTGGAACGTGCCCTGTGGGTATTGGATGGGGCAGTGATGGTGCTGTGTGCTGTGGCGGGTGTGCAATCCCAGTCCATTACGGTGGATCGGCAAATGAAGCGCTACCGTGTGCCGCGTTTGGCGTTCATCAACAAAATGGATCGGACGGGGGCAGATCCATTTCGTGTAGTACAGGGAATACGCGATCGCTTGCAACTAAATGCGGTATTGCTCCAGTATCCTATCGGCAGTGAAGACCAATTCCAGGGAGTGATTGACCTGGTAGAAATGACTGCTGACTACTTTGAGGGTGAAAACGGGGAAAACTGGGTGAAAAAGTCAATTCCCGAACCTCTTAGGGATGAGGCGCAACAGGCACGCGACAAACTGCTAGATACTTTGTCGCTGTTCTCAGAACCGATGACCGAGATGCTACTGGCGGGTGAGGAAATTCCTAAAGAGTTAATTTGGGAAACCATCCGACAGGCAACCTTGAGTCTAGAATTCACGCCTGTACTGCTGGGTTCGGCATTAAAAAATAAAGGAGTGCAAAACTTATTGGATGCAGTTGCACTCTATCTACCATCTCCCGTAGATAGAGAAGTGGTCAAAACCGTAGAGTCAGTGAGTGTCTACCCTAACCCCGATGCTTCCTTGGTGGCATTGGCATTTAAGCTCACCGTTGAGTCCTTTGGGCAGTTGACCTATACCCGGATTTACTCTGGGACGATCAAACCCGGCGATACCGTTTACAACTCGCGGACTGAACAGCGAGTGCAAATCGGTCGCTTGGTGAGAATGCACGCCAATAAGCGAGAAGAGGTACAAGTCGCCGTAGCAGGGGATATTGTGGCTCTGTTGGGTGTGGATTGTGCTTCTGGTGATACATTCTGTTCTGGGGAACCACTGGTATCTTTAGAGAAGATGTTTGTGCCGGAACCAGTGATTACGCTGGCAATTACGCCCAAGAAACAGGAAGATAGCGATCGCCTTTCCAAGGCACTCAATCGCTTTCAAAGGGAAGCACCCCACCTTCCGGTTGAGCATCGACCCCGAATCAGGAGCAACTCTGATTTCTGGGATGGGCGAACTCCACTTGGAAATCTACCTCGAACGCATGCAACGGGAATACAATGCCGAGGTCTACGTTGGTACTCCTGCGGTGGCGTACCGGGAAACCATTAGGCAACAAGCTACCTTTGACTACCGATTCAAGAAACAGTCAGGCGGCCCTGGTCAGTAGGCCCATATTACTGGGTGGATTGAACCTACAGATGAGTCGTTTGTCTTTGAGAATCGGGTGGTTGGAGGTGCGATTCCCAAAGAATTATATCCCGGCGTGCGAGAAGGGTTGCCGTGAGGCGATGCAATCAGGACAGCTGAAAGGCTATCCGGTAACTGGGGTGAAAGTCGTTTTGGATGGCGGTTCTTATCATCCAATTGACTCTTCAGAATTGGCTTTCCGGTCAGCTTCCCATCAAGCAATTGAGGGTGCGATCGCCAAAGCAAAACCCTACATCCTCGAACCCATCATGCTTGTAGAGGTGGAAACACCCCACGAGTTTATGGGAAGGATTCAGGGTGACTTATCCTCTCGTCGGGCTTTGTTGTTGGGTTCTGAGACAATGCAGGGATACACGGTGATTCGAGCAGAAGTACCGCTGGCGCGAATGTTTGGGTATTCTACAGAATTGCGATCGCTTACTTCTGGTATGGCTACTTTTTCAATGGAGTTTGCCTGCTATCGCCAGTCCTAGCATCTTGAAGTAGCTTTTAGGGACACAGTTAGGCTGTGTCCCTTTCAATTATTAGGAGGTTTTTGTGCCTATTTTGAGAACTCTCCAACCTGGAGACGAAGTATCGCTGGAAACATTTCTCTTGCAGCACACTGATACTTCTATGTTTTTGCACTCTAATTGGCGAGCTGCGGGACTGCTTGACCAAGGTGCCAGATTTCAAGGAACTTACATAGCAGCCTACATAGATGAAACTATAGTGGCAGTTGCAGCCCATTTTTGGAATGGGATGATCGTAGTCCAAGCCCCTGTACATCTGCCAGAAGTGGTACAAGCAGTTGTGGCACAATCTGGACGTGCCATCTCTGGAATTAGTGGCCCAGCAGCACAAGTCGAAGCGACAAAAAGCATTTTGGGACTTAGCAAGCGACCAACTCAGCTTGATGAGGCTGAGATATTGTTTTCTCTAGCACTGCGAGATTTGCAAATACCTGAAGCCTTAGTATCGGCAAAGGTGCAGTGTCGTTTGCCGCATCCAGATGAGTTGGAGTTACTTAGCGAATGGTGCATTGCTTATAACGTGGAAGCTTTAGGAAAAACCGATACTCCCAGTTTAAGAACTGATTGCGATCGCATAATTGAGGCACGTCAAGCTACAGCTATACATTGGATTTTGGTAGCAGGAGATACCCCAGTTTCTTACTCTACTTTCAATGCCAGCTTACCTGACATTGTGCAAATTGGTGGAGTCTGGACACCGCCAGGGGTGCGGGGTAAAGGCTACGCCAAAAGTGTGGTAGCAGGTTCATTGTTAGATGCGCGATCGCTCTTAGTAAAACGTGCCATCCTGTTTACAGGTAATAATAACCAGGCAGCCCAAGCAGTTTATCGAGGAATTGGCTTTTTGCCTACTAGCGAGAAGTATGGCTTAGTCTTATTTGAAGAGACTCAGGCTTGAGAAATATTCGGTTAAACGTTGGAGACGCAACACGTTACGCCCTTGCTATCCATTTATATTTCACCTGTTTCTGGATTTGCTGGAATTGATTTTGTAGTCTCTACTGAATTGATTGTAATACTTGAACTATGAGCCAGTATCGTTTCAAACAGTCATTCTCTGATGATCCCAGCTTAAGCGATAAGCTTTTTGACTTGATGGAAGTCACATTTCCCGGAATCAGCAGTTTAGCAGAATGTGCAAGAAAACTAGGTGCATCCTGGGAAACAGCTTCAACTCCGTTTATTCGCTTTCATGATCATATAGCTATTACCCATGTGGGAGTGTTAAAAATTCCCATGCAAATTATGGGACAGAGGCTCACTGTCGGAGGAGTTCATGGAGTAGCTACCCGTGCAGAGTATCGCCGGAGAGGGTATTATCGTGAAGTGATGGAGGAAGTGCTAGGATATTGCGATCGCCTTTATGAAACACTAGTACTAACAACACCACAACCAGAGTTTTACTTACCTTTTGGCTTTCGTGTTGTCGAAGAACACATCTTTAAAGTTAAGTGTTACCCCACAAGTAGTACTTATAGCTTCAGAATACTGGATTTTGCAAATATTAAAGATTACACATTGCTACACAGACTTTTAGAAACACGCATTCCTGTCTCTAATATAGTTGGCGTAGTCAACGAAAAACCTGTATTCTGTGTCAATGAAGGAAGTCGTCCTTTATACTATGCAGAAGATTTAGATTTAATCGCCTGTATGGAGATAGAAGATAACCGACTTCATCTTTTCGATTTAGTTACAACGCAGATATGCCCTTTGAAGAATATTCTTAGTAAGATACCTCAATCCATTGAAGAAGTGGTGATTTACTTTAGCCCAGAACTTCTTGATGTCAAAGATGTGCAAGCATTCACCCATACTTTTGATGAAACTGTGCTGATGGTTCGCGGCAAATTTGCGGCAGAGGGCGAGAAATTTATGCTACCCCGTTCTGCAAGGTGTTGAGTCACTCAAAAACAATTGAATCATAATAGAACTGAGAGTTTCATCATTAGGACTGCTTTATGATGTATCAAACTGACCCGCCGCGATCGCCAAAAGATGTATTGCCGACCATGTATGATCTTCCCAGTGAAGATTCTGAGGAGCCTGGTTTGCCCGATCAGTTTCATTTATTGCAACCTCGTCTTTTAGACGAAACCTTTCGTCCCCCGAATTATCCAAGCGACGAGATATTTGTTGCTAGCGATCTGAATCTTTATTATGACCCACGCCATCCACTGTGGCATAAGCGACCAGATTGGTTTGCCGTTTTAGGTGTTTCTCGTCTCTACGAACAACGAGATTTACGCTTAAGTTATGTCCTTTGGCAAGAGGGAGTTCAGCCTTTTATTGTAGTTGAATTGCTGTCTCCAGGTACTGAAAAGGAAGACTTAGGGCAGACATTGCGGGATATAAAACAACCACCAGGAAAATGGGAAGTATATGAGCAGATTCTGCGCGTTCCTTATTATGTAGTATTTGATCGATACAAATATGAGTTCAGGGTATTTAAGTTAGACGGTGGTCGTTATGCTGAGATAGTATTGTCAGAGTCACGTTTCTGGATACCAGAACTAGAATTAGGCTTGGGTGTCTGGCAGGGACGCTATCAAGATGTAGAACAGCCCTGGTTACGCTGGTATGATTGGACAGGCTGCTGGGTATTGACTTCTACAGAACAAGAAAGCCAACGAGCTGAACAAGAAAGCCAACGAGCTGAACAAGAAAGTCAACGGGCTGAACAAGAAAGACAACGGGCTGAAAGGTTGATTGCACAATTGCGATCGCTAGGCGTTGAACCTGATATAGATTAGCTTTTTGCCTGCCTTATAGTCCTGCAAACCACTCATAGCCCTGATCTTCCCAATAGCCTTTTTTAGTAGGTAATAAATTACTGACGAATGTGATTTGAGTTACCCACTTGCTTTGTTTGTAGCCTAGTTTAATTGGAGATGCTAGGCGCATGGGCGCACCATTATCAACTGATAAGGGTTGTCCATTCTTTTGATAAGCCATGAGAGTTTGGGGATGTATGGCAGAAGCAAGATCCCAGCTTTCATAGTAGCCATCAGCAGATTTGAAGTAGACATAGCGGACGCTTGATTTAGGCTGTACCAGTGCTACTAAGTCTCGCAATCGCACACCTCCCCATTGAACAATCGCAGCCCAGCCTTCAACACAGACATGGCGAATTACCATTGAAGTGAAGGGCAGTTTTTGAATATCTGCCATACTCAATTGCATTGCATTATTGACCTCACCATCAATTATTAAGCGAAACTGTGCCGGATCAATTTGTGGGGTGAAGTCAAAAGTATTAACCAGCAATTTATCTGCTTCTATGGCACTGACAGGAAATTCAGGTATAGGTTTTTGAGTTAGCAGAAGTGCTTCAAGACTTTGGTTTAGTGGCTCAGATATTTGCCGCAGATTATCTGAGAACAAATTTGTTCCACAGCCACCAAGAAGAAAGCCTACCCCTGAAAGTCCAGATACTTGCAATAACCGACGACGGGATAGGGTACGTTTGGGAAGAATCAGACTCATAAAACCTCTACAGAAACACAGATTTCATTAAAAATTTATCCCTTGAGAAAATTTAGTTAATTCTTAGCATTTTCTCAGGTATCTATGGTACGTCAAAGCCACAGCCTGATTTAAGTATTCTTTCAGCTAAACCTTATTCTGAAGTGAACGAACGCAACTTAGCATAAACAAATTGATGCCTACGACGGCAAGCTACGCCATCCAATTTCTTTGTGTAATATTTCTATTAATAAATAACCTTTGCGCTTTAATACTTCTGGAACAAAGCGACTTTTGAGCAACTGCTGGGAATATTTGTGCAAATCTGATTATCACATCAGCGCTAACTAGCAATTAGGGTGGGCACTGTTCTGTTACCCACCCTCACACTCTAACTTGCTACTGCCTCAGCAGGAACTGCCTCAGCAGCAGTTATAGGTAAATAAACACTAACTTTTTTACGGGTTTTGCCCTTTCTCTCAAACATTACAACACCATCGATTAAGGCAAACAAAGTGTCATCGCTGCCAATACCAACGTTGTTACCAGGGTGGAATTTAGTACCACGCTGACGCACGAGAATGTTTCCTGCACGCACAACTTGACCGCCATAACGCTTGACACCCAGACGTTGAGCATTAGAATCACGACCGTTACGCGTACTACCTGTTCCTTTCTTATGAGCCATGATTTCCTCTTGTGTATCTACTTCTTTTATTATTCAGCAGCTGTTTCAACTTCTTCAGCAGGAGTTTCATCGACAACGGGGGTTTCCTTCTCCGGTTCTCCTTGGGCAGCAAACACTGCACCGTTAAGGGTGATGGAGTCAATCATAAGTCTGGTAATTTCCTGACGATGCCCCCGTTTTTTGCGGGTTTTCTTTTTCGGCTTCATTTTGTATACCAGGACTTTACGACCTCTGTAATGTCGCATTACAGTCCCTTCTACAGTTGCACCTGTTACTAATGGCTGTCCAATGGTGACTTCGCCATCGTGCTGCACGAGTAATACGGAATCTATTGTAACTTTTTCATCTGGTTCGATCGCAAGCAGTTCAACGTCGTAAAACCGCCCTGGCTCTACTCGTATTTGTTTGCCGCCAGTTTCAATAATCGCGTAGGTCATGGAATTGTCCTTGAGGTTGCCGTACAGGTAGCTGGTTTTTATCTCCTGTAGAGATGCTTTTGCCAGCCTTTGTAATATGTCTACCTGATCCGAGCAGGAATTAGACAGACAATCTAACATACTATTTTATTAACATACGTCAAGTCAAGCTCTAATAGGATTTTTTGCATTTGGCATTGCTGTCTGGTCAGCCTTAAGACGAAAAATCAGCTAATTACTCTGTGCGATCGCTCATTTTCCAAAAGTGGGGAGGAATTAGTTAATAATCGTCATGAGCATCGCCCACCTGCACGAAGGTAAATTATATTTACAAAAAGTCAGAATTAATTCTTTTTAGATAAAAATTGCTAGTATCTGAGGGCTGATTTTGCAAAAAATTAACATTAATATTAGTTTGAAAGTTATATTTTCTTATCAAAACCAACACATTTTTCTTCTTTGTTTTAGGATGAAATATACGGTGTCTCATCTAGAAATCCTTTACAAAAGTTAGTGAATCCTCAAGAGTTAAACTATCACATTCAAACCTGATATTTCAAACAGGAGATTGATTGTCATGACACAACAAAATGCTGCCCGACTTTTTCAAGCTGTCAAAGAAGATCAAGCATTACAGCAAAGACTCAAAGCAACAGCCGATCCAGAAGCCTTCATCAAGATTGCTCAAGAGCGTGGCTATGATTTCACCGCCAAAGAACTGGATAGTGAGATCAGCAAATTATCTGAAGAAGATTTAGCCGCCATTGTTAATCCAGGATGGGGGACTAGACGCCACCTTAATCCTAGATAATTTCTGTTCTAGGAAACCGAAAGTATAGAAACAATTGAATTGACAAGTTTTGCTCCTCAAGGGGATACCGTTGCATCATCTCCTCTAGGGGTATTCCTGTTAAACACAAGGCTCAAATCCCTGATTTCTTAGAGAAGTCGGGGATTTTATTGTTCGCAAATGATTAAGTATATCTGTTATGTATTAATTGTCAGCTTTATTTATGCTGTGACAGTATCTATGTAATATCTGAAGAGAGTTAAAAACCCTTTCTCTACTCTCCATCTCGCCACCTGCTTAACTCATGAGTTAGGATGACTATATTTTAATCAGGTGATATGAAAAGAATAGAAGTTGAGCAAAGAACTATTTTAATTGGTTTGGCTGGTAGCCACGGCTATGGTTTAAATCGTCCTGATTCGGACTTTGATTATCGGGGAGTATTTATCGCACCCAAAAGGTACTATTTGGGATTTGATCGGATAGAACAAAAAGATACTGGTTGGGATGAACCAGGAATATTTCCATTCGTTGATGGTAACAAAGACACAGTTATATATGAATTAAGAAAAATTCTCCAGTTATTAGCGGGCGCAAATCCCAATGTTTTAGAATTGCTCTGGTTAAATAACTATCCTTTTTTAAGTTCAGTCGGACAGCATTTAATTGATCGTAAACAGCTATTTTTGAGTAAGAAGGTAAAACATACTTACACTGGTTATGCTTTTGCCCAAATTAAAAAGATGGAAACTCATCGTAGGTGGTTGTTAAAGCCACCGCAAAAAAAACCAATACCATCTGACTTCGCTATAGAAGACGAAGCACCTCTAAGCAAAGATGAGCTAAATGCTTTTCTGGAGTATCTTTATAACTTAATCAGAGGACGGATTGAGTTTTTGGAAGAAGCGGAACAATTATATCAATTGCTGACAGCAGATATTGATTTTAAAGGAGTTTTAAAACAATATACTTTACCCAATGAAACTTTGGAATATACCCAAAAGTTAACCAATAGCCGTAAAGATTTTATCCGTCTGCTTCAGAAAAGCCAAAGCTATCAAATAGCTTTAAGAGAATGGAAAGCTTACTTATCTTGGCAGGAAAATAGAAATCCGGCTAGGGCAGAAATGGAAAGAAAGTCGGATTTTGATCTTAAACATGGAATGCACTGCATTAGATTATTACGCAGTGGAGTAGAAATATTGCGGCGAGGTGAAGTGATTGTAGATAGAAGAATAGCTGGTGATGTTGAGGATTTAAAAGCTATTTTAAAAGGTGAGTATTCTTATGAACAGGTGATGAAAATGGCAGAAGATTTAGTTGCCGAAATGGAAATTGTTTACGAACAATCTGTCCTACCTCATAAACCTGATTTGGAGCAAATTAATGAGTTGTGTATGGAATTAGTGGAAATGGAAAAATGGAGTCATTAGTCATTGGTCATTAGTCATTAGTCATTGGTGCTTACAACTAACAAAAAACAAATGACTAATGACAAATTTTAAAGAGTGTACATTAAATCAGCAAAGCCATAGAGGCTGATGATGAGTAATAGTGATGCTGTTAGTTGGGTAATTCGTCTCTGGGGTGAGGGGGCGATCGCTTCCCGCACTAAGATGGAAATAGATGCCCCAACTACTAAGCTCAAGCCTAAGATTAAATAGGGCATGTCGGGTAAAATACTGGCTATTGCCAACATTGCGATCGCTAATAAGAGCATCAATAATTCTACAAACCTGGGCGGGTTGTATTGGCTAGATAAAACAAAGCTGTTGAACCAAAAAGACCAAAATCTCATATTTTAGTACTGAGTTAGGAGTTAGGAGTTAGGAGTTAGGAGTTAGGAGTTATATATAGTCAGTGCTGAGTGAGGAATTAAATAAAATTGTGAGATATGAAGCAGCTTTCCATTCAAAACTCTTAACTATTAATTCTTCACCGGAGGCGGAGCGTTTCCGGCTCCGCTCCTAACTTTTAACCCCTAGCCCCTAATTTTTGACCTGTGCCGTTTTTTTGTGCCGTATCACTTTCTGGTAGTTCAACGCCAAAGACGCGGCTAAAAACTTTGGCAACTTTGTAGCCAGAATCAATCGATTCTAAAGGGTCTTTCCGCAGTCTGTGACGCAAACATAGCGTAATTACGCGATGGATATCATCAACTGTAACTTCAGTACGTCCTTCATAAGCTGTTAAGGCTTTGGCGGCGCGGTTACTAACAATGTCACCCCGCAAACCATCTACATCCAGTTCTGAGCAGACTTCAGAAATTTTCACCCGCAGATCGTAGTCAATTTTTACTTCTGGCAAAAGCTCTTGAGCATTGACAATTTGCTGTTGTAATGCTTCTTGCTGGGGTTTGTAGTTTTCGAGAAATACTGGAGGATTTTGATCAAAATCCGCCCGTTGTTCCACGATTTGCACCCGCAAAGCTGGTTCTTTGACTGTGTGAATTTCTGCGTGCATCCCAAAGCGATCAAGTAATTGGGGGCGTAGTTCGCCTTCTTCTGGGTTTCCAGAACCCACAAGCACGAAACGCGCTGGGTGACGAATAGAAATACCTTCTCGTTCTACAGTGTTCCATCCGCTGGCAGCGGAGTCGAGTAATACGTCTACAAGGTGGTCATCTAGTAAGTTGACTTCATCCACATAGAGAATGCCCCGATTAGCCTTTGCCAGCAGTCCCGGTTCAAAAGCTTTGACACCTTCAGATAAAGCTTTCTCGATGTCGATTGTGCCACAAACTCGGTCTTCTGTAGCTCCTAGCGGCAGGTCTACCATTTGGACTTTTTTGTGAGCTACAGGAATTTCCGCTCCTTGTTCTAACAGTTGGCGGACTTCATCGCTCATCAAGTCGGGGTCGCTAGGATCGCTACTGAATGGGTCATTAGCAACCACAGAAATTTCTGGTAGCAGATCCGCCAGCGCCCGGATAGTTGTGGATTTCCCGGTGCCGCGATCGCCCATAATCATTACACCCCCAATTTTGGGGTCAATCACGTTCAATAGCAGCGCCAGTTTCATTTCTTCCTGGCCCACAATTGCCGTAAAAGGAAATACTACGCGACGCGCACTTGCCGTCGATTGAGCAGTTGGACTCACTAAATTACCTTAACAATATTTTTCTTATTACAGTTCTTTATTGTGACACAGGTGGGGCATGGGGGAATGTGAAGATCGGGAGCAAGGGGGCAGGGGAGCAGGGGAGACAAGGAAGACAAGGAAGACAAGGGGGAATTATTGAACAAGTCTCTCCCTTGTCTCCCCCTCTTTTTCGTCTATCTTGTCTCTTCTCCATGCCCCATGCTCAATGCCCAATGCCCCATTCCCTATACCAATATCTATTGGGCACAAATGCTTATTAGCTGCGTCAACTATTTTAATTTGTCTGCTTTAGTTTTTCTGGTGCAAAAGTTCCATAAGCAGGGAACGAACAACTACCAACTAATCAATCCTGTAGTAAGCATAAATACTTGTAAACTAGATGGTTAGTAGATTCAATTATAAAAACAAGCAATGGCGTGTGTGGGTAGCTAATGCATCATTCAAATCTATGAAATCATCTTTTATTATCCAAAGTTGGCGGCGACTACTCAAGTCTCTTTTTCCCATTGTCATTTTAATATCCTTTGTTACGGTATTGCTGGTGGACAGTTTTACCCCTGCGATCGCACAGATACCCCGTCAGGAAATTCGCGGGGTTTGGATGACCACTAATGATTTTGACACCCTCAAAAATCGAGACAAAGTGCAGGATGCAGTGAGTCAACTGCGGCGGATGAACTTCAACACAATCTATCCTGTGGTGTGGAATTCTGGCTATGTGATGTATCCTAGTGCCCTAGCACAACGTGCAGGTATTCAACCTTTTGTCTACAAAGGTTCAGATGGACATGATATTCTGGCAGACCTCATTACTCAAGCCCATCGCCAAGGATTGCTAGTGATTCCCTGGTTTGAATTTGGTTTCATGGCTCCCCCAACCTCAGAACTAGCAATTAATTACCCGGATTGGTTCACACAAAAGCGAGATGGTAGCCAAACTTCAAACAGTGCTGCTGGTGAGGTGATGTGGCTAAATCCGTTCCTTCCACAAGTGCAACAGTTTATCACCAATCTTGTGCTAGAAACTGTTACCCAATATGATGCTGATGGGATTCAGTTTGACGATCACATGAGTTTGCCCCATGAGTTTGGTTACGACCAATATACAGTTGCTTTGTACACCAAAGAAACCAAAAATGCTCCTCCAAAGAATCCTCAAGATGCAGCATGGGTAAAGTGGCGGGCAGATAAAATTACAGCGTTCATGGTAAAACTTAATCAAGCTGTGAAGCAGAGAAGACCCCAGGCGATTTTCTCTGTTTCTCCTAATTACTATGATTTTGCTTACAAGTTTCACCTGCAAGATTGGCTAGGTTGGATGCGACAGAATATTGTGGACGAGTTAATTGTGCAAATTTATCGTCCGGATCTGAAAAGTTTTGTGGACAATATTTCTCGCGCAGAAATTCAAGAAGCGCAACAAATAATTCCAACTGGAGTTGGCATTATGACAGGGTTACGAAATAACCCAGTTCCCATGCAGCAAATTAAGTCTCAGGTGCGGGCTGCCCAAGAACGCGGTCTAGGCGTAACCTTCTTTTATTATGAAAGTCTTTGGAACGATGCTCTAGAATCTTTAACTGAGCGACAAGCTGGATTTGAAAATCTTTTTCCATCTCCTGCACTCCGCGCCAGAGTTGAATAAATTTTCTGTTTAAGATGATGTTAATGAGTTCGTAGTAAGGACTTTAGTCCTTCTTTTTTAAGCACTTTAGTGCTTACTACCAACTCTTCATTACTAACTTGATATAACTTCCTACTTCCCACTCCCTACTCCTAACTCAGCATGACAATCTTCTACCGAAGTACGTTGTCGCATGGCACTAACTAAAGTCTCGTAGCTAGACCAATTTTCTTGCAGTAGAGTTTTTGCCTGGAGAGCATGAAACCGCAGTTTCTGCTGATAAACTGATTCAGAAAAGCCTAACATTGTCAAGACTCCTATCAGCTTACTTTTATCATCAGTTCCACCCTCAGCATTATCAAAAACCAGGGTTTCAGCAGCAATACCCGCCATCCAAACAGTGCAGTAGCGGTCTAGCATTTGGGCGCTGATTTTACCCACTTCTAATTGAGATGCTAATTCGCCATCATCAAAGCTAACGCCACCTTGCCCAGGTTGCCCCTGTTTCCAGGCTTCCCAAGCGCTGAGTGTGTAGCCAGTAACGGGAATACCCAATAGGTAAGCAACCAAGAAATGTCCTGCTTCGTGATGGACGATGCGATCGCGGTGTTCTTTTGAAAAACCAGCAATCCAATCTACAAAGATAGTACCACCCTTGCCTTGTAAGCTGAAGCTATCTAACGTAGCTATGCCTAAGATGGTGAAGGTAGCAAGTGCTGGGACTGCCGGTGATAAGTTGAAGAATGGCCCCACCAGTACCGATAGGGTCATGAGAAAGATAGATATTGCAACTAAATTTAGGCTAGTTTGGCTCATTGAGAGTTTTCTGAGTATCTGCTTAATCTTTCTTTATTATGAGGCAATGTCTACGACGGGCGTAGATGCAGCACAGCTTATGTATCAAACTAGTTATAGCGATCGCCTAATTTTTTCATCTCACACCTAATTAAATTACTGACTTAATAACGGATGTTTTCTCTATCACTAGAATGATGGCTGCTTTTCCAGTCGCAGACATAATGTGACTTTAGTAGGTATAAAACATCAAATAGGGGATGAATGTGGCTGAACAATTCAAAAAAGGCGATCGGGTTGAATGGAACACTTCACAAGGTAAGACAACTGGCAAAGTAGTAAAGAAGCTCACTTCACCTACAGATATTAAAGAACACCATATTGCTGCAAGTGAAGATAACCCCGAATATTTAGTTGAAAGTGATAAGACAGGAAAACAAGCTGCTCACAAGCCTGATGCTCTGAAGAAAGTAGAGGAGTAATGCTTAGTCATGAGTAAAGATGTTAAAGCGGTGATTGACGAGTTTCATCAAGTTGTCAATATGACACCTAAAGAACTAGAGTCTTGGCTAGATACGGATGAGTCACAAACTGTTGGGCAAAAGGATGGCGACGATGAGTCAATCGGTCATAAATCTGGACGGCGTATCATCCAGCTATTGCAGAGAAAGGATGATTATACCAACGACGATCTTTCGCACATGAAGAAAGTTATTAGTTACGTCCATCGTCACATGGCACAGAAGCCATCGGGTGATTTGAAACACACGCGCTGGTGCTATTCTTTGAAGAATTGGGGACACGATCCAATCAAGTAAAGTACTTTGTAGCCCGCCATTTAGGTGGGCAAATTTCCGCGATCGCAGCCCTTATTAAGAACTGAAGCCTGTAAGGAAGGCGATTAAACAATAGTGCATTTACTGAGAATGATTTCTAGCCCATTCTGTACCTGCTCAAGTTCTTCGCGCTTTTGGTAAATCCACATTTTTTCAGCCTCGCGTTGTTCCAGAGTTTCGTTGTGAGCTTTTTCCTGCTGTTCTAGGAGGTTTTCGTAAAGTGCGATCGCTTCTGCAATTACAGCAAGACAATAACTCTACTACGAAACGCCCTACTTCTTCATGCTCTTATTTTGACAACGGTATTGATGTGATAACAGAAATAAGACGAAAGCTGCAATTTTTGCTCAGAGTATGGAGAAGTGCATATAAGCTAAAAGCACTCTCGTCTCTTCCGACAGAATTGAAAGCAACTCATACACCGAATCCTGTACAAGCACACACAGGCGAATTAAGTGGTTATCAATACACTTGGGTATATGCCACTACAATTGAGTCATTAGTTGGAGCAGTTGTTATTGAAGAATTTGGTGCTTTTAGTTGGGTTGGAGGGCAATGGTACTTCACAAACTTCACAGCTAAACCCTTTACTCGTAATGATTTTATTGAATGGTATTCCTGCCCTAGAGGAATGATATTACCTAATTGTCAGTACACTGATTTTCAAAATTGGAGTGGTAGTGCCAAATTAATTAACACAAAAACCAAGTGGTATTTTATTGGACGAAATGAAAGTGGTAGACGTATTAAGGGTGAAGCTGAGATTGAAGAACTTGGTGAGCTTATTGAGTAAATTCCACGATGCGTTTACTCTCCTTGTAACCGTTCATGGGGGTAATGAGTTGCTGAAATCGGGCAAATGCTAAAAGATAAGTAACCTGAGTTCGGGATAAGAAATCCTCAAAAGCCTTGAATTATCGTTGTTCGGTCTAAAGCTCTGTTTTCATCTATTGTCAATAAGACATATTGCTGAGATTAGTTTCATTTGTGAACCTTATTGACAAAATGATTCCACTTTTATCCCTGCTTTGATCAATTCCAGTTTTATTCAATCCTGACAGAATAAGCTTTTTAGCTTCTGGCTTAACCCGAACTCAGGTTAAGTAATAATTGCAACTAATGTGTCTTGTTGTTGAACAGCTTTTATGGCTAAAATGACTCGCTGTTCTCTTGTATTCCTTTGGGTATAAGAGCAATCACTCGAATACTACTGTTCTATTTCCATAGACTAATACACGATTTTGTAAGTGCGATCGCACCGCTCTTGCTAATACAACTCTCTCCAAATCTTTGCCTTTTCTCACCAAATCATCAACCTCATCACGGTGACTCACTCGCACCACATCTTGTTCAATAATTGGGCCTGCATCTAAATCAGCAGTGGCATAATGCGCCGTTGCACCAATAATTTTCACACCACGTTCAAAAGCTCGGTGATAAGGATTTGCTCCGATAAATGCTGGTAAAAATGAGTGGTGTATATTAATAATTTGTGGAAATTGATTAATAAAATCTGCACTAACAATCTGCATATATTTTGCCAATACAACTAAATCAATCTTGTACTGACGGAGTAATTCTAGTTGTTGGGCTTCTCGTTCTGATTTATTATCTTTATTGATGGGAATGTGGTGAAAGTCAATATTAAATTGTTCTGCTACTACCTTTAAATTAGAATGATTACTAATAATTAAAGGAATTTCAGCAACAAATTCTTTAGCGTGTTGTCGCCAAATTAAATCAAATAGACAATGGTCTTGCCGACTTACCCAAATAGCAATGCGTGGTACTGTATCAGAAAAACGTAATTCCCACTTAGCGCCTAAAGGTTGTGCGATCGCATTAAATGCAGGGGCAATAAATTCTCGCGGTAAATTGAACCCATCTAACTGCCATTCAATGCGCGTGAGGAATAACTCAGCAGCAAAATCTGTGTGCTGATCTGCATGGATAATATTACCACCATTAGAATAGATGAAATTGGCAAACTTAGCCACCAGTCCCCTTCGATCGGGGCAGGAAATCAGCAATGTTGCTGTCGGATTTGTCATAGTAACTTAGAAAAACTAGTGAGATTTGAAGTAGAGTAGCACAGATGTGCTAATCCATTGTGCGTTACCGAAACATACCACAGAAACCGTAATTGCTTATTTACTATTTGTCGGAGTTGGTAAAGGGGTGCTGAGTCCAGGTAGCTTCTGACTATTATCTACAGGTTGTTTCCACTCTGATAGTTCCCGATTTACGGCATTTGCAAAATCTGTAGATACCAACAGCACATTTATATTACCATCAGGTTTAGCAGCAGGGTCAGCTTGAGCATACAAGAAACGTCCGTTAAAGTTAGATTTACCCAAAAGCAACTGATGGCTTTGTCGGTTTTTCAGAGTGATATTAATAGTTGCTTGGGGTTGATCTAGGGCGAATTCTTTAAGCTCTTTTGCTGGAGTTGATAAAGTACGTTCGCTATTACCTTTGACTAACAAATCCATTAAATAAGAAACAATAGCGTCATTTGCTGGGCCCGATATCGGAGATTTGATTAACCACTTGGGGTTGCTAGAAAATTCAGGGTTACGTTCCAGAGTCAAGGTAAGTTTTTTTATCTTGACTATTAAAGCCTGCACATCATCTTCTGCAAAAGAGAAAATTTTCTGCTTTTGCTCCTTCATTTCTTCTCGCTGAATTGCACCCCGAATTTCATAGAAGTAAACAAAACCACCTAAACCCAGCGCTAGCAGTATCAAAATTAAAGTCGTTCGTGGCAATTTCATTTTTTAATCATTTGTCATTTGTCATTCGTCATTGGGCATAGAAAAAACTCTTCTCCAGTCTCTACTTGTCACTCCTAACTCCTAACTCACTTATTACCGTCGTTTCCACCAAATAATAACTGCGCTCGCAAATCCAATTAAGGGTAAAACCAACAGAGATGACAATATTAAAAGATTAGCTTGTGTGTTTGTCAGGGTTATCCGGCGATTTTTCGGTTCTTTGGGACGAATGGAAAGGGGTTGCTGATCCTCTTGACTCAGCCAAGTAACTGAGTTGAGGAATACATCTCCATTTAATTGCTGTTGAAACAAACCATCGGTGGCGAAATCGGAATTTCCTAAAACTACTAACCGAGACTCGGTGGCTGTTTGAGATGAGAGAGCAGAGGGAGCAGGGGAGGCAGGGGGAGTGGGGGAAGCTTTGCTTTGAGTGGTTGGTGATGGTAGAGGTGAAGGTTGGGGAGTGGAAGTAGATTTGGGTGTTTGTTTTCTTGTTAAGGCAACACCCAAGTTTAGGGGCCCTTTCAGGTCTTTATCTGCATTAAACTCCAATTTTTCGCTTTGGAGGTCGCTTTCTGCCCAACTGTTGGGGTAGGGTTTGGTTCGTAGTAGTGGAGTAGCCTGAACACCAGGCACAGAGGTAATTTCTAGTGGTCGGGCAATAGGATAAAAGGAATTACCGTTACCGAAATCTTTGGTAATTGGATGTTGACCGTATTCTGTGACTAAGGGCGCAGCAGGGCCAAGTCCGACGACGCTTTCGCCAGAGACATCGACAGCTAAACGATTATCTAGACGAACACCCCACTCTTGTAGCAAGCTGTTAAGTTTGGGATCGGTATTAGGATCGATCATCAGCAGTAAATTACCGCCGCGATTAAGATATTCTTGCAAGGCTTTGACTTCACCCTCAAACAGTCCTCGTTTGGGGCCAGCTACTATCACTACAGCCGCATCTTGAGGAACTTTGGAAGTTTCTCCTAAATTCAACGGTGATGTTGTAAAGTTTTTATCGCCTAATACTTGAACTGCTTGTGATATTGCACCTTTACCAGCCGAAAGTTGGCGTTCGCCATGACCTTGTAATAAGTAAACTTTAGCTGTGGTTGAATTTGTTAGTTGTTGCAGGCGACTAGTTAATCTAATTTCTGATAATCGCTCATTTTCATTTACCGTCTGTACTAATTGCCGTTTATCACCAGATTCTAAATAAACTTCTCCATAATCTTTGACACCAAACTTTTCTGCAAGTCCTGGTCTAGCTTGGGGGTCAATATACTCATATTTAAATTTTGAGCTTTGCCTTTGATAATTTTCTAGTAGTTCTCGGTCTTGGGGATTTTGGTTAATATCAAATACCCACACTTTAACTGGCTGTGGTAAAACTCTTACTAATTCGCGTGACTGGGGAGCAAGGGTAAACAATTGAGCTTCTGTTAAGTCTGCCCGCAAGTGATAGCGAGTTCCCAAAAAGTTAATCAATCCCAAAATTGCCAATACTGCCAGAGTCGCCACTAAGGCATTAGTCCCAGCTTGGGTAGAACGACGGTTCCACCAGTTACTCTGGTAGCTTTGCCATATTATCCCCAATCCACTGATGACAATTCCTGTAATTATAAATGCTAATGGAATTAATCCCCATTGTTCAGAGACTAATCCAACTGTTAAGCCGACAGCAATTAGGAATGGGCCCAACCAAAACAGATATTTCCACAGTTTCTTTTTTGCAACTATTTTCATAATTTGTCATTTGTCATTTGTCGTTGGTCATTGGTCATTTGTCATTGAGCGTTAGTCTAAAAATAGTGACAAGTAAAAATATATGGACGAAAATTGAGTAATTAAAAAGAAGATAAGCAATGCAACTGAATAAATGGCGACAAAGCGTTGCCAAGAATTACAGGTTTATCAATTATCAGAAAAGTTGGCAGATGACATTTGGAAAATTATTGAGGGATGGAATTTTTTTGCGAAAGATACGATAGGTAAACAGATTGTACGTTCGGCAGATAGTATCGGTGCCAATATAGCAGAAGGTGTAGGAAGAGGTAGTTTTCAAGAAAATAGACGTTTTATAAAAATAGCGAGAGGCTCTTGGAATGAAACTCAACATTGGTTAAAACGGGCTTACACTCGTAACCTTTTAACTACCGAACAGAAAAATGCAATCAAAACAATCATTAACGAACTAGCACCAAAATTAAACTCCTACCTAAACTCAATTGGCAATGTCCCGGATGACTCATAACAAATGACTAAGGACAAATGACCAATGAATGACTATTGCCTTTGAAAACGCAGTGCATCAATTGATTGAGATGTGAGAAAGATGCCCAAAAAAATGTAACTGGCAAATAAAATTAAAGCGCTAGTATCAAAAATGCCTTGGATTAAAGTGTTGTAATGTTTCAGCAACGATAGATAACCTAAAGCTTCGCCCACAGGACCAGGAACAATTTTGGCGATTAAATCAATCAATAACAATAATAAGATTACTGCAAAGGTAAGAACGGCAGACAAAATTGTGCTGTCTGTTAATGAAGAAATAAACATCCCTACAGATAAAATTGCCGCTGCTAGTAAGATTAATCCAAAATGACCCAGCAAGGGAATTGAAGGTGTCATTGGTGGATTTGAACCGCTGATGGCGATCGCTTCTAACACTAGCATGGGTACAACCATTGTGATAAAAAATGTTATCACGCCTAATAATTTACCTACAGCTACCGCCCAATTGGTGATTGGTGAGGTGGCTAACAGTTCTAAAGTGCCCCGCTTCCGTTCTTCGGCATAGAGTCCCATTGAGAGTATGGGCAGGATAAACAACAATAGCCATCCCATACGATCCAAAAATGCTCGGACAAATTCGTAGGGGACATCTATTGGTGGGACTGGTACTCCCAGCTGTTGCCCTTGTGCATCTATTGCCGCAACTCCTACCAAAATGCCGTCTGGCCCTAGCAAAATCATCACGAAGAATAACCCGGCGATGAACCAAAATATGCCTGCGATCGCATAAGCTAAGGGCGATACAAAATAACTCTGTAACTCTCGGCGATAAATGGCAATAATATTACTCAGCACTATACCCATTTACGCTGCTTCTCCTTCGTTGTCTGCTGCTAAGTCTACATCAGGATCGAAATTCTTTTCTTCTGTGGTTAGTTGCAAGAATACGTCTTCTAAGGTGGCGTTAACCCGCCGCAGTTCGTGTAAACCGAATCCCGCACGCACTAATGTTGTGGCAATATCCTTTCCTGGCTCTTTTCCTGGTTGCGATATTACCCGCAAATAAGCGCGGTTTTCCTGGGGTTGATGACCTCCGGCTGTGGGAATTGATTCTATCAGGCTCACACCCGCGACTTTTTGCAATACCTGTTTTGCTAAGGCAGCTTCTCCTTCTATTTCCAACTCATACCCAGAACCACCTGTCAATTGAGTCATCAGGTTTTCTGGTGTATTAGTTGCCACAACTTTACCGCGATTAATTATAGCGACGCGGCTACAAGTCATGCTTACTTCTGGCAGAATATGTGTGGAAAGAATAATTGTGTGAGTACCAGCGAGGCTTTTAATTAAATTCCGCACCTCAATTATTTGTCGGGGATCGAGTCCGACAGTGGGTTCATCGAGAATAATCGCTGGTGGATCGTGGACGATCGCTTGAGCAATTCCTACCCTTTGGCGGTATCCTTTAGAGAGTTTGCGAATAATTACCCGCCGTTTATCTTCTAAGTTGCAGCGTTCGATGGCGGCTGTCACCTTATTGGGGCGATCGCCTGCTGGAACTCCCTTAATTCGGGCGACAAAATGCAAAAATCCCTCCACCGTCATGTCTGGATATAATGGCGGTGTTTCGGGTAAATAACCAATGCGTTGGCGCACAGCCAGGGAATTTTCATGGACATCATAACCAGCAATCCGGGCATTTCCATTGGTTGCCGGTAAATAACCAGCCAGAATCCGCATGGTTGTGGTTTTTCCAGCGCCATTGGGACCCAACAACCCTAAAATTTCCCCAGGCTCGACGCTAAAGGTGACATCAGTAATCGCTGGGGTAGAGCCGTATATTTTACTCAGATGTTCAACTTCAATCATCCGTATAGTGGCGATCGCAATTTATAGAATACCCAACAATCTTAGATCGCAATATTGAGTATGGGGGACTGGCACAAAGATTAGCTGACAAGGGGTAAAGTTCCTGAAAAAGCTCTTTAGGGACTTCCAAATAAAAAAACATCCCAAATTTTCTTGTGGGATGGTTGTCAATACGGTTCGGGTAAGCACTTTTCATATCCGTTGTGGTTTGGGAAAAGGAGAAAGGCTAAGGGGTAAAGGTTTGAATTCACCTTTTTCCCTTTTCCCTTTAACCGAACCGTATTGGCTCAGTGACTATCGTAGACATCGCACTTCTGAATAACTACCTTGTCGTGACCAAAACGATCGCTTTGGTGATGAAAATGATCGCTTTGGTTATAAAAAGAATCGTTTTTGTGGCAAACACTTATGCGATCGCAAACAATACTTAAATAAAACTTATGAATTGTTTGATGTTGGCAATAAATCTTGCACTGAACTTACGACTCTGTTTCTAGCCTGTCTCGCACTGTCCAAATTGCCTCGCGCACCTCTCCCGCGCACTCTTCACCCGTCGTCTCGCGCCAAAAGTTACGGAATAACGTAGACGCTTCTCTACGAGACGCTACGCGAACGGCTTGCCGCAGGCTACCACAGAGGCACAGAGGGCACGGAGAAATCAGAGTTTGAGAGATAATTTGCGTAAGTCCTATTTTAATTCACTACAGATACAGCGATAATTTACTCAAATCATCACTGAGTTATTTCATGCAGCCAGTTATTGAAACTATTGCTTTACGTAAAATGGCTTCGGGCGATCGCCTATCTTTACAACTATACAAATTCATCGGCGCTAAACCTGGTAAAAAGGTTTACATTCAATCTAATCTGCACGGTGCAGAAATTGCTGGCAATGCCGTTATTCACCAGTTAATTGAGTTTTTGCTAACAATAAATGATACAGATTTAACTGGAGAAATTTGGCTAGTTCCCGTTTGTAACCCAATGGGGACAAATGAACGCGCTCATCATTTTTCCCCTGGACGTTACTGCATTTACGAGGCCAAAGACTGGAATCGCATATTTTGGGACTACGAGAAAGAAGCTGATGATTTAGTAGCTTTTACTAAATCTCAACTTCATAGCGATCTAAAGGTCATTCGACAAAATTATCTAACTATAATTAAGCAACAATTTGCGAAAATTTTAGAAAAAATTAATTCTCCTAGTGCAGTGCCATACACTGAGCTTTTTGCTTACAAACTACAAACTTTGAGTCTAGATGCAGATTACTTAATTGATTTACATAGTTCTACAAATCAAGCATTAGACTACGTTTATTACTTCCAAAATCGAGAAGACAGTGCAAAATACTTCCTACTAGATTTTGGAATATTGCTTAATAAATATGATGGTGATGCTTTTGATGAAGCTTTTATCAAACCTTGGTTAGCACTAGAAGCTTGTTTTAAAGAGTTGGGTAGAGATATCAAGTTTGATGTGGAAGCTTGGACACTGGAATTAGGCTCAGGAATGCAAATGAACCGTGATTCAGTTGCTAAAGGTGTACGGGGTGTGAAAAACTATTTAGCGCAGAAAGGTGTAATACAAGTTTCTAATTTATCAGAAGACACCAAAACTCATACAATGACTTTTGCATCTAGCAGCAACCGGAAAAAATATTATGCGATCGCAGGTGGTATGATTCAATCCAGAATCGAATTAGGTAGCACAGTCAAAGCTGGAGAAAAACTGTATCAGATTCTCAGTTTTAATAAAGAAGGTCAACTACCTACTGTAATTGATGTCTGCGCTCAACATGATGGATTAGTTTATGATGTCGCAACTAATCAGGCTGTGAATGAAGGCGAGTTTGTACTAGGAATTGTGAGTTAGAGCATGGGGCATTGGGCATAGATATTCATGTAATTGTCATCACATACTAAACATGAAAATTTCTTTCCCTATTCTCATTCTCCAGTCAGTTTAGTCTCAAAACGGTTCGGTTAAGGTTTTTTAATGAAAATTCCAGATCACAAAAATGCGATAAATCATCACAAAGACGCGATAAATCGCCGTCTCTACAATAATTAGTCTTTTGTAGAGACGGCGATTCATCGCGTCTCTTGCCTTAACCCAACAGCACTGATTTCAGTCTCCCAAATAAATACTCATACCACGAGCAGTTTTAACTAAAGTACCATTGGGATCGACAGCGCTATATTGAGCGATCGCTTCTGTAATTGGTACACTTAATACTTGGCGATTTTGCCAAGTCACCATGCGATCATATTTATCCTCTGCAATTAGATTAACTGCCGCAACACCAAAAGCAGTTGCAACTAATCTATCTAGTGGTGAAGCAGTTCCACCCCGTTGAATGTGTCCTAAAACTGTGACTCGCGTTTCTACACCGATGTGCTGAATAATTTCATCGGCTAAATATTCGCCAATCCCACCGTATCGAGATTGACCTAAGCGATTGGTAATCGTCACATTTTCACCATCTTGGGTACGAACTGCTTCAGAAACAATAATCAAACAATAGTTTTTGCCTTTTTCTTGGCGTTCTTTGATTTTGTGGCAAATATGCTCAACTGTATAAGGAATTTCGGGAATTAAAATTACATTTGCTCCCCCCGCAATTCCCGCAGCTATGGCTATGTGTCCGGCATCACGACCCATTACTTCTAAAATCATGACTCGGCTATGACTTGCAGCAGTAAAATGTAACCGATCTAGTGCTTCTGTGGCAATATTTACTGCTGTATCAAACCCAATAGCGTGTTCAGTAACGCCAATATCGTTATCAATGGTTTTGGGAATACCTACTAGATTAATACCGCCTTGTTGAGCGAGGCGACGCAAAATTGCCAAGCTACCATCACCGCCAACACCAATCAAAGCGTCTAAACGTAGTTCATGATAACCTGCAATAATTTCTTCAGAGCGATCGCATAAACTTCCATCCGCCATCGGAAAGGCAAAAGGGTCGCCTTTATTGGTTGTCCCCAACATTGTGCCACCCGCAGTTAACAATGAGTCAACTTGGTCAACTTCCAACTTGGTGAATTGTGGCGGACGTGCCATTAATCCTAGAGTCGCTTGACGGATTCCCAAAACCTCCCAGCCGTAGGTATTTACAGCACAATTTACTACAGCCCTAATCACAGCATTTAAGCCAGAACAATCACCTCCACTCGTAAGAATTCCTATGCGTTTGGGTTCTCCCACATCTTTTATTGACATTTTGATCCAAATGTATACGTTAAAAAGTTGATGAAACTTAAGCTAAAGTTAGCAGCAGATTAAACCTAAGCAAAAGTCCTACCTGTTAATGCCAAAGTAATTTTATGTTTCTTTTGTATCTAAAAACAAAACTAAGTCTAAAAATTCAGCAACTCTTGAGCCAGAAGTCAGAAGTTATGTGAGTTTGGTATGATTGCCGATAAAATGAGGTAAACTTGGAGTTTAATTTTTTTAATATTCTGACTACTGAATTCTGACTTTTGAATACTACAACTAAGGTTATCTCAGCTGTAAAATATAAGTGTAGAGTCGGTAGTAGATTAAACCTCGGCAAAAGCAATCCCTAAAAATGCCAGGGTAATTTTATGCCTATTTTGTGTCTAAGAAAAAACCAAGTTATCCCAGCTATAAAATATGAGGGTGGAGCCAAAGGTGACTAGTATTGAAAATTACACTTTCTCTTTTTCAGGAGAAGTAACAATTCCCCAGGCTCCTCCTGAGTTTAAATCAGGTTTTATCGGCATTGTTGGTCGTCCAAATGTCGGTAAATCTACTTTGATGAATCAATTAGTAGGACAAAAAATTGCCATTACATCACCAGTAGCACAAACTACACGTAACCGTTTGCGCGGTGTATTAACTACACCAGAAGCGCAGTTAATATTTGTAGATACGCCAGGAATTCATAAGCCCCATCATCAATTGGGCGAAGTATTGGTGCAAAATGCCAAAATTGCCATTGAATCGGTTGATGTAGTCTTATTTGTGGTAGATGGAGCAGTGGCTTGTGGAGCCGGCGATCGCTACATTGCTGAATTGCTCAGTCGCAGCAAAACACCAGTAATTCTGGGTGTGAACAAAACCGACCAACAACCGGCTGATTCGCAGTTTCTAGATGATAGTTACGCTCAGATGGCCCAGTCTCATGAATGGGAAATCGTGAAATTTTCTGCCAAGACTAGTACAGGATTACCGCAACTTCAAGAGTTATTAATTGAACATTTAGAAATTGGGCCATTATATTATCCTCCAGACTTGGTAACTGACCAGCCAGAACGCTTTATTATGGGTGAATTAATCCGAGAACAAATTTTATTGTTGACTCGTGAAGAAGTACCCCATTCGGTTGCGATCGCCATTGACTTAGTAGAAGAAACTCCCAGCATTACCCGTGTACTTGCTACCATCAACGTCGAGCGTGATTCCCAAAAAGGCATACTCATTGGCAAAGGTGGAGCAATGCTCAAAGCAATTGGTAGTGAAGCCCGCGAACAAATTCAAAAATTAATCGCTGGCAAAGTTTATCTAGAATTGTTTGTGAAAGTCCAGCCAAAATGGCGACAGTCGCGGATTAGTTTAGCAGAGTTAGGCTATCGGGTGGAAGAATAATAATTGGTCATTTGTCATTAGTTATTAGTCATTGGCAAGCAAAGGACAAATGACAAAGGACAAAGGACAAATGACAAATGACAAATGACTCTTAATTAATAAAAATGTCTTTAGATACTCGCTATCCCTTAAATTTACCGGTCAATGCTCCGCCATTGCGCGTGTTAATTGTCGAAGACGATCCGATGATGCAACTGGGATTAGAACAATCGTTAATGGCTCATCCTCAGTTGGAGATTGTTGGACAAGCTGAAGATGGTTATTTGGGAGTTCAAGCCGCACTGCAACTGAAACCTGATTTGGTGGTTATGGATATTGGATTGCCGCGATTGGATGGTATTGCGGCAACACAGCAAATTAAGGCGGCGTTGCCAGCAACTCATGTAGTAATGCTGACATCTCATCAAACGGAGACAGAAATTATTGCGGCATTGTCTAGCGGTGCAGATGCCTATTGTATCAAAGGTGCAAGTGTGGAACGATTGTTAAGTGCGATCGCAGCCGCAGTTGATGGCGCAGCCTATCTCGATCCCCAAATTGCACGGCGAGTAATTGATAATCTCAAACCGCCTTCACCCACCACCAACAACGCCAACTTATCTGGGCGCGAGTTAGAAGTGTTAAAGCTGATGGTAGACGGGTTGAGTAATCCCGAAATTGCCGAAAAACTCTATCTCAGTCCCAACACCATCAAAACTCACGTCCGGGGAATTATGAATAAATTAGCAGTGGACGATCGCGTGCAAGCAGCAGTTGTGGCACTGCGTTCTGGATTGGTTTGATTATCTTATCTGGCGATCGCCACACCTTTTGCTTTCAAGTTAGCACGAATTTTAATCCCATTTACAACTAGAGACGTACATATATATGTACGCCTCTATAGCTGATTAATTTGTTGCCAAGATGTTTGAAAAATAGTCGATCTCAATGCATTTCAGTTAAAAGAGTTTGAGAATTCATTAGGGTCTACATTAGCAGGAAATAACAAAATTTCCTTGCCTTCTAAACTTGCCTTATGGTGAAGCAAAATTGCTTTTTCCAAAGAACAATATTTAATTGGAACCCATCTGTCGCTATAAAAGTAGACAGTTACTCGGCTCATTGCATACTCTTTCAACAGCAGTGGAAGAGACCAGGACGATTCCACAGTTTGAACCTTACCTGTTGAGTCCATGCTTTGAACCTCAGTTATTAAGTATATTTACTTTCACTGATTGGAATGATTTAAAGGAACTATCATAAGTAATAACAATCTGGCTTAACAGTATATCTTTAGATAAAAGTTAAAATCATTAAAACTGCTCTCACGCTCTTGGCACGAAATGCGATCGCTACTTCTTGTGTCTTTGCAGCTTGGGTTATATCCACAGCATCACCCCCTGGAATAGTGGTTACTGAGATTGCCATTGGAAAAATATAAGTAGGGCTTTAATTGAAGAGTGCGATCGCATAAGCTAGTTTTTTGTACAGCTATTTTCAGCTAAATAGCTGTAAGCTTTATGCATCTAACTCTTAACGAATGTCCACTCCAGTATCTTAATCGGGGCTTCTTGTAGGGCTTTAGTTAATTCGCTGCTACTCTCAAATTTCACCTGGGAGAGGTCGCAAGCTTCAACGTTGACTGTGAATTTATTATCCTGGAAGGGCCAGGGTTTGACAACAACCAACTTATCACTGCGCTGCATGATGTCATAGCGCTCACCTTCAGGCCCCTTGCTAATTTCTAAAAACCGTTCATCGTCAGGTAGTTCTTGCTGACATAAAATGAGAGAAAGGCGATCGCACCATTGCATAAATGCATAGGCTGCATCAACTTCTTCCTTTTTTATGCCCAATTCTTTGCGCCAACGTTGCTGATTTTGAAGTTGCTCGTCTAAAAGTTTGTCTAATTTTGAAGACTTACCCCGGCTTGACTCATTTAAACGGCTGATGTGCATAGAAATTAATAGAGCCACCCATCGTCCACGGTAAAGGGCATTCTTTGCCAAATTAGCCAATTTATCGACACCTGCATCTAAATCGGCATTTGTGGAGAGCATGAAGTCCTTTGGCGCACCCGCTTCAGTCAGAATATCTTCTTCCCACTCTTTTTCTAGATCATCGTGATGAGAAATTGCAGTTATAGTTTCATATAACCTTGCTGGAGCATCTTTGCGTCGCCACTGTCCCGCCAGTTGAGCTGCTAATAAAGCATGGGCACGATGATAAATGACTTCCCAACCATTTGACGTAGCGTTGACAATCACAAGTTAATCTCCTGATTTTGAGTTTTGATTTTGAGTTGAATTAATTTTTGAAGTCAGAAATGTTGGGGTAGTAATTGAAGCAGCGATCGCTCTAACTTTTTCAGTGTTGCGGAATATTTATAGCTATAGCTATTTCCAATTGAATGTAATAGCCAAATACTCAGCAAAAATCCCCGGCTTCATTAGAAAAGTCGGGAATATTGTTTGCTTGCTAAACGTAGCTAAACAGCCCAAAAATTGCTAAATAAGGTGGGTAAATAACCCACTTGATGATTGGGATTTTTTCACAATTTCCCAATCATCTGTTTGCTCAAAATCAACCTATGCAATTAAGAGTGGCTTTCGAGCGGATTAGCAATATATTTGAATGTTGGCTCAGAATTCCAAGGGCCACGCTCATCCTTACCATCTCCGTTTGTAGATAGATTGTAGTAAAGAGCAACAGTTTCATCTGGCTTAATATTACCAAAGAATGGATCTGTCAACTTACCTAGTGAATCTAGAGCTTTCATAAACATCTGAGTATGAGAAATTTCTCGTGTTAACAGATGCACTAAAGTCTCTTGGGTTCCTTTATCGGTTGCCAACTTAATCAATTCTTCGTAAGTTTGACGAGCGCCAGCTTCAGCTGCAACGTTAGCTCTTAAATCACGCACTACATCTCCGCCCTCATTCAAGTAATTTGCAGTCCAAGCATTACCTTGGCTATCTAGAAAATGAGGACCAATTCCTCGGACTGCAAAAAGAGTACTCTTGTAAGCCTCTGTTTGATCTACATTTTTAGTATGAGCCTCAATGAGTTTACCAACCATTTCTAAATGGCTAAATTCCTCAATGGCAATGTCTTGGAGCATATCTTTAATGCCAGCATTTTCGACATGGAATGATTGAACCCAATATTGAAGTGCTGCGCTAAGTTCTCCAGTAGCTCCGCCAAACTGCTCTAGTAGCAACTGAGCAAAACGAGGGTTTGGTTCACTAACGTTAACTGCATGAATAGGCTCTTTTTTGTGGAAAAACATAGATTTACACTTCCCAAAATTTGGTGTTACACAATGAATCAATTTATCTTTTAGTTTTTTCCAGATAGAGCTAATTTGATGTTTGATAGCTTCTTAAGCTGGTGAACTAGAAGATTGAATAAAATACAGTAGTTATCTCAGGGTTAGATAACTGCCAATCAGCGGTTATACATTGCTGCTTCTTCTGATTAATCCCCATAGGTAAATAGCAACAATTGCACCAAGCACAGCCACTAAAATACCAGGAAGAGTTAAACCAGCGCCAGCCGCAGTAATTTGCAGAGTTCCTGTTCTTAACAAGGTAAATAAACTTCCACCGACGAAAGCACCAATGATACCCAAAATCATTGTGGAGAGAATTCCGCCGCCTTGATAACCAGGATAAATAGCTTTAGCAATCGCACCTGCCAAAAGTCCTAAAACTATCCAAGCAATAATACTCATAACCGCCTCAACAATCTCACTCACTTAATATCTAAGTTATCAAGTTTAATTCCAAATTCTTTCTACCAGATGGGGTAAATGCTAAATCCGAAAGTCATACAAAATAATTTATATCCAGATTGGATGATAATTGGCATATTTTACATTTTCATATTAAACGAAATTTTTCTAGAAGTTATTATAAACATTTATTTATTGTCTGCAAAATCAAGTATTAACTGACTGAATCAATCTATCATCTTTTATCTCTGCCTTAAGGCATAAAGTTTATATCTAACTTTTTGGGGATGTATTAAAAATATTTATCTCTAAATTTTTTGAAAATTTTCGTTATAGTTGATCATGAATTAGCTATATAAATAATTAACCAAGCTTTTTGCATATTTTTTATTTAATAAATTTACTCCAATTGTCTTCTGACTGCCTATCATGCTTTTGCTTTGCTTCATGCACCACGCAAATAAGTTCAAAAATAAAATCGGATTGCTATAGTCTTAATAATATCCCCTCAACTTTTATTCTTAAGGTAGATTGAGGGGATAATATGTGGTAAACATTTGCAGCTTGCAGAAGTGATATCAAATAGCGCGAGAGAACTTTGTCTCTTGCGTTCTTGTGTGAGTATCAAATATGACGACAATGTTTCTTACTAGTAATCTACCAATGTCGGTAATCTGAATTTGATTTTTTGATAAACTGACTAGACCATCGGCTTCTAGTGGTTTTAACGCCTCTAGTTCCTCAGAGAAATATTCATCAAAACTGATATGATATTTGTTTTCAATATCTTGCTTATGAAGTTGAAAATGAGACATAATACCCATAATCACATCCCGTCTAATAATGTCATTCTGAGTGAGCTTGATACCTTTACTAACAGGTAAGCTACCTGCTGCTAGTGTCTGATAATAATCCTTTAACTCCTTGTGGTTTTGAGCATAAGCATCTTCTAACATACTGATGGATGTAGCACCAAAACCAAATAATTCTGTCTCGGCGTGGGTAGTATAGCCCTGAAAATTGCGTTTGAGAGTGCCATCACGTTGAGCGATCGCTAATTCGTCATTAGTTTTGGCAAAATGATCCATCCCAATAAATAGATATTCGTTATTCGTCAATTCTTCAATGGTCATTTTCAGAATCTCTAACTTTTCCTCTGCTGGGGGTAGTGCCTCTTGGGGAATATTTTTTTGCGTGGGTTTGAGCCACGGTACATAAGCAAAGTTAAAGACAACAATTCGGTCAGGATCTAATTCAATCGTCTTTTTCAGCGTCTCATGAAATGTCTCGCGGGTTTGATAGGGTAAACCATAAATTAGGTCTACATTCACACTTTCAAACTTAGCTTCTTTGATCCAACTCATGACATCAAAAAGCATTTCTTCTGGCTGGACACGATTGACAGCTACTTGAACTTGGCTATTAAAATCCTGAATGCCAAAACTAATGCGGTTAAATCCAATCTGTCTCAGAAAAAAAATGTAGTCTTTATCGATATAGCGGGGATTAATCTCAATTGAGATTTCTGCTTGGGAATCGATGTTGAAATAGCGATTGATGTTTTTCCATAAAAATTCAACTTGGTGAGGCTCCAAGTAATTAGGAGTACCACCACCCCAGTGGATTTGCAGCACTTTTCTATCAGAATCGATTAAAGCTGCGGTGTTTTTAATGTCTTGAACCAAAGACTCCACGTAAGGTTTAGCAATATTCTTGTTGTTGGAAATTACTGTATTACAGCCGCAGAAGTAGCAAGCACTTTGGCAAAAAGGGATATGGAAATACAAAGAAAGAGGAGTTTTGCGTTGATTTGATGCTGCGATCGCGGCCTTAAAATCAGTTTCAGTGAATGTTTCGCTTAACTCTGTAGCGGGCGGGTAACTGGTATATCTAGGTGCGCGAGTGTCGTACTTTTGAATCAGATCCAGATCAAACTTGACACCAGGTAATAGAAAAACCATTGAGTTGCTTTCCAATGAATGAAGGGAGTATTTAATGGGGAGCAGGGAGGACAAGGGAGACAAGGGAGACAAGGGGAATTATTGAACAAGTTTTTCCCTTGTCTACCTTGTCTCTTCCCATGCCCCATGCCCAATGCCCAATGCCCAATGCCCAATGACAAATGACAAATGACAAAATTAATTAGCCGCAGCTACTTCAGTGCTACCTGAATTTTGAGAACGAGTGAGGCTATTAAAGAGAACTTGGCCGAGTGCTTTAATTAAACTTCCCTCTAACTCTTGAGTCATCTTTAAATTGAACCCAAAGGCATTATTGGCTTCTGCAACAATCCGTTCTGCTGTTATATCATCAACGGGCAATGCATTTAATGCCTGACGATACTTATCCTTAAATGCCTTTTTGTCAGGAATTTGCTCAAAGTTGTAAAAGGATGTGCCTTCATAGCCAGAAAGCTTCAGGGCTGACTGAGCAACTTTTTGTAGCATTTGACCCCCAGAAAGATCGCCCATGTAGCGAGTGTAGGCATGACCTAGCAATAAGGCTGGTTCACTAGCAGAAATTTCCCGAATGCGGTTAATGTAGCTCTGGGTAGCAGGTGAGGCTGTAACTTGCTCTCTCCAATTATCCCCATAATAGAACACCATATCTTTTTCGAGCGAGGATTGGCGATTAAGTTCCAGAAAGTAAACTGCACTAACCACAGGATGCTCTCTATGGCTCTCTAATGCGGCTTCTAGTTCGCTGTAGACGTAATACAAGTTGCTTAAGAATTTGGCGAAGCAGTCTCTATCCACGACTCCTTGCAAAAAACATTTCATGAATGCCACATTTTCCGCTGATGTGTGGGCTTGTTGAGTTCCAGAGCGAAGTTTGATGGCTAGATTGCTACTCATTGTTGCTTCCTTCATGTTTAAGCGCAAGGTTTCTCGGCAGCCACCGACTCACGATGCCTGCCACAGCCAACTAAAAAATTGTTATTCTAGGTTGAGAAAGGATTTGCATCACTCTATCCAACAAGTACAACTGCCGATGCAAATCCCAGCTATTTTTATTTATCCTAAGATTATTTAACTATTCATTCATATATAACTATTAAGATATTAATATTTATTTATGTTTTTCTGATGCTCATGTTCAGACACATCCCAGTAGAAGCGCAAGGACTTGCGCCTCTACCGCGTAGTCTATTTACCTGAAAAGCGATGCCCACGGCGGCAAGCTATTTGAACTCATTGTAAAATTCTGCCAAAAATTACCCTTGATAGTCTCCACTATTGGGTATTCATTGCAGACTTACCTAATCAAACCCGTCGATATTGAATCATTGAGACGGACAATTTACTGGACATCTGCTGACAAAGAATGTAGAGATGAGTTAGCGCAGTTAGGTGAAGCCTAGTACCGCAAGGCGGAATTAAAAATTAAAAATTAAAAATGAATACAGCATAAGCATTTCATTGATTTGGAATGGTGAAGCAGTCCGGTCTTCTCCCATAGCGCCAAGGGGGTTCCCTCCATGAGGAACTGCCGTTAGCGTAGCGTAAAGCCTTCTCTTCGAGAGGCTGCGCCAACGGCATGGCTTCGCTTAGAGCGAGCCTGCGTTCGCTTTTAGCGTCTCGTAGAGAGCGTCACCCGAAGGGGTGGTTTATTTCCGCCGTGTTGTACTAGTAGTCTAACTTTGCATTTCTACAAGGATTTCAATGCTACTGAAGGACAAATTTAACTTAATCTTATCCTTTTTTTGATTTGTTCTTAGTTGTGCTAAGACTTTTAATACAATAAATTCTATTTAATCAGTATAAAATTCTTCTATAAAAATCCGATTTAATTTTTGAAAAGCTTGCCTTCTATAGCTTTTAGTGATGTAAATAGAGCTTCAGTATACTTAAGAAGATTAATACCGGATTCTTAAGAATTCTATGTGATATTCTCAAAACAGATTTAAGGATTCCGCTGACTGTTTGGTATTGTCCTCACTAAATCAGGATAAATTCTATGTATCGATTCCAGATCAGTGCATACACTCAAACGGGCGAATCCATTGGTCTGGTGGGTTCTACTCCAGAGTTGGGATTGTGGGACATTAGCAAATGTGTTCATCTGCGTACAAGTGGCGATCGCTATCCTTTATGGTGGACATATATAGAAATTGATATTCAAGAGTCAGGCGATCGCCAGAAAGTTGAATACAAGTATGTGCGTCTCGATGCAAACGGTAATGCCCGATGGGAGAGCTTACTAGATACAAATCGCTGGATTCCCATTGATTCTAACAATGACGCCAACACAATTATTGTGGATGATGGCGCATTCGGTTATTTACAACCTTATCCGTTCGGATATATTGAGAACCCTGCTGTCCGAATACCCCTAGATGAAGAGTCTGAAGGGTTAAAAATCGTAGTCATTGGCAGTTCCGTTGCATTAGGTCATAAAGCTTGGTTTGGGTCTGGCTGTTAGCACAGGCTTTACAGCAAAAATATGGGCATAAACTCGTGAATGTGTCAGAGGTGGGGGCGAATGTCAGCAGAACGATCGCTCCCTATTGGCAAGAACTACAAACTGTACTGCAAAGTAAAGCTGGATTTATATCAGGTATTTACATTACGAAGTCTGTCAAGCCGGGGATGCTCCCTTTCTTGGCTGTAGAGGATGGCGTGATCGCAACTACAATAAACATCCCCCCAAATACTGATCTAGAATATAGTACCGCCTTCAATCTCTTTTCGCCGAACAACGTTTTATTCTATGACGGACATTTGGGGATTTTGCAAGCGGATGAACGCCACCTCTGGATAATCAACGAATCAGAAAGCGAGTACAACATCCAGCCGATGTGGACGGAGGTTTGTAACGCACTTCAAGCGATGCCATCGGGTGTTTATGAAGATCCGCTTTATCCCGATGTCCCTTTTCGCACGATGATGATTGGTAAAGATGGGCTAGAAAGCCGGGTGGAAGCACCACCTAAGTCTGCGGTGTTGTTCCAATACAAATGTGAGTTATCGGATATCAGTCGTGTGGCGATTCTTCCCCTTGGCGATCGCTATCAGCAAAATAGCTCAACCACCGTCGTTTTTGAAACTTTTCCTAAATACTTTCACTTGTCCAAACTTTTTTAGATGTACTATTAAACCAGTATCGGGAATTTCTAGATTTTGAACTTGGGTAAAATTTTTACCATCGACTGAACATGAGCGATTTTTCGCTATCCCAGTTAAAAACCTCAATTCCCTGTATTTAAAGAATTTTATGTTGTCTTTGCTGGAATACCAAGCGTCAGTAGTTACTGTCTCAGGCTCTAACCCCCAACCTAAAACCTCAGTAATCATTTCTCGCAAATAATCATTCTTTGTCTTACCTTCTTGTTTGTTATAAATGCGTAAGTTCTAAGGTACAGACTTACCAGATACGTCAGTATAATACAAAGTAATTAACTGAATACCTTTGACTGTACGGTGATGTCTTCCCGAATAATAGTAACTAATTACCCCTCTTTTATCACTCTCGACAAAGTATAATTAGGGGCGATCGCAAAAACACCAG